>NZ_JAWLDS010000001.1:0-156397 GCF_041686535.1 Aquicoccus sp.
CGGGCTTGTGCTCCATGATCCACTTGTCGGCCAGATAGTCGGTGCGCATCTTTTCATTCTGGACAAGGGAAATGGATTCGACCCCGCCGCCGACGGCGATGTCCATGCCGTCATGGATCACCTGCTTGGCCGCAGTGGCGATCGCCATCATCCCCGACGAGCATTGCCGGTCGAGGCTCATCCCCGCGACCGACACGGGCAGACCCGCGCGAATCGCCGCCTGGCGACCGATATTGCCGCCGGTGCTGCCCTGCTGGAGGGCCGCGCCGATGATGCAATCCTCGACTTCGGAGCCGTCGAGCCCGGCACGCGAAACCGCGTGGCTCACCGCGTGGCCGATGAGGGTTTGCGCCGATGTGGCGTTGAACGCACCGCGATAGGCCTTGCCGATCGGGGTACGGGCGGTGGATACGATAACTGCGTCACGCATGTCTTAATCCTTTTGGTCGAGTGAGATGCCACGCAACTGCGCGGCCATCCGGATATACTTGTTGGTCTGGTCGAAGGCCCCGGGCATTTCGGCCTGACCTTCCGGGTCGCGGATACGGGCCATGTTGGCCATCACCGCCTCGGGCGTCAAATCATCATCGCCCAGCGCCACGCCCGGCGTTTCGTAAACCTTGGTTTCGGCAAAGCACCCGCCGCCCGCGCCAAGGATCATTTTCGAGGGCGCGTCCTCGGCCACCAGCGCCAGAAGGCCCGGGGTGATGGTTTCGGGTTTCAGCAGAGGCAGCACCTCGGGCGGCAGCAATTCCTCGGTCATGCGCGTCGCCGCCGTCGGGGCGAGCATGTTGACGCGGATATTCTTGCGGTGGCCCTCCTGGTGCAGCACGTTCATCAGGCCAAGCATCGCCGTCTTGGCCGCGCCATAGTTCGACTGGCCGAAATTGCCGTAAAGCCCCGAGCCTGACGTGGTAAAGACAATGCGGCCGTATTCGCGTTCGGTCATGTGACGCCAGAGCGCATGGGTGCAGTTGACGCTCCCCATCAGGTGGACATCCATCACCAGCTTGAAATCCTCAAGGCTCATCTTGGCAAAGGTCTTGTCGCGCAGGATGCCCGCGTTGTTCACGAGGATATCGACATGGCCGTATTCGGCAATCGCGGCGCTCACCATCTCCTGCACCTGGTCGGGGTCGGCCACGTTGGCGCCATTGGCGATGGCATGTCCTCCACCCTCGCGGATCTCCTTCACGACCGCCTTGGCGGCCTCGCTCGATCCGCCCGATCCGTCGCGCGCAGCACCCAGATCGTTGACCACCACCTTGGCCCCGCGCGCGGCCAGGCCCAGCGCATGGCTGCGGCCAAGTCCAGCACCGGCACCGGTCACGATGGCCACGCGGCCGTCAAATCGAACTGTCATGATTCTCCTCCGAAATAGCGCCGCCCGATCCAGTCGGCGGCCAGCGCGGGTTTCTCCTCGCCCTCGATCTCGACCTCGACCGAGGTATGGGTGGTCACGAAGCCGGGCTTGCTCTCATCGAGCGCGGTCAGCGTGAAATGCCCCCGGATGCGTGCACCCGCCGGCACCGGCGACAGGAACCGCACCTTGTCGAAGCCGTAATTCACCCCCATCGCCACGTTTTCCAGCACCGGCATTTCATAGACCATGGCCGAGAGCATCGAAAGCGTCAGGAACCCGTGCGCGATGGTCGTGCCGAAGGGGGTTGCCTTCGCCGCCTCCAGGTCCACATGGATGAATTGCCAGTCCTCGGTGACATCGGCAAAGGCGTCGATGCGCTTCTGGTCGATGGTAAACCAGCTCGATGTGCCCATCTTCCTGCCCACGAGGGCGCGCATTTCCTCCAGTGTCAACGTTTGTGCCATGTCACAGATCCTCGTTGAACAGGCTGCCCTGCGCCTTCGACTGCATCCCGCCCGACAGCGGCAGGATCGCACCGGAAAGATAGGCTCCTCCCCGTCCGCAAAGGTATTGCAGCGCACCCGCGATATCCTCCGGGCTGCCCACGCGGCCCAGCGGCACGCCTTCGGCGGCCTTGTCCTGGCCCTCCTTGGTGGCAATGGCAAAGGCCGTCATCTTGGAGACGAACGGCCCCGGCGCGATGGCGTTCACGGTGATATGCTCGGGCGCAAGGTCGTTCGACAGAACCCGCGTCATGTGATGCACCGCCGCCTTGGACACGGCATAGGAATAGGTCTGCGTTCCTTTCGGAATATCCCCCATGACCGAGCCGACGTTGACCACCCGCGCCGGATCATCCCGCGTGGCCGCCTTGCGCAACAGCGGCAAGAGCTTCTGCGTGAGGTGGAACATCCCCTGCACGTTGAGCTTCATGAGCTTGTCCCACGCCTCGTAAGGGTGCTCGCCCAGCGGCGCCCCCCATGTGCGGCCCGCGTTGTTCAACAGGATATGCAGGGTGTCGGTGCGCGCCTCGACCTCTTTTGCGATGGCGTCGATGCCCGCTTCGGTCGCCACGTCGCCGCCGAACCCCTCGACACGGCCGGGCAGGCCCAGCGCGTTGACCTCGTTTGCCACCGCCTCGCAGGCATCGGCCTTGCGTGAACAGATCAGAACCCGCGCGCCTGCAGCGGCCAGCCCCTCGGTCGCCATGCGCCCGATTCCCGTCGCGCCCCCGGTGATAAGCGCCACCTTGCCGCTCAGATCAAACAGTGCCGATGGTGTCATGGTGCTCATGCTCATTCCTCCCTCAAAGCCCGCGCATGGCCGCGACGATCGCTGCATGGTGGCCGTAATCGCCGAGCCATTCTGCACCAACGCGGGCGCGTTTCATGAAAAACCCTGCGTCATAGTCATCGGTCATGCCGATGCCGCCATGCATCTGCACCCCCTCCATGACGGCCAGTTTCGCGGTCTGCGTCGCCCGTGCCTTGGCCACACTCACCGCCAGCTGCGCATCCTCCGGCGCCTGGTCGAGCACCCGGCCCGCATGGGCCACGGCGCTGGTCGTCACCTCGATCTCGGCGAAAAGATGCGCGGCGCGGTGTTGCAGCGCCTGGAACGATCCGATGGCGCGGTCGAACTGCTTGCGCTCCTTGAGATAGCCCAGCGTTATCGCCGAAATCCCCGCCGTGAGCCCCGAAATCTCGGCCGCCAGCGCCGCCTGGCCCGCGCGCAGGCCCGGGGCCAGCGCGGCCAGCCCGCCGCCGACCTCGCCCACCACGTCATCGCCCGTGGCCTCGACATCCTCGAATTCGAGCGTCGCGAAATCGCGCGCGTCGATGCTGTCTGCCGCGCCGCGCGCAAGCCCTGCGCGGTCTGCCTCGATGTCGAAAAGCGTGAGCCCCTCGTCGCCCTCGCCGCTTCGCGCCAGCACAAGCACCCGGTCGGCGCTGGCCCCGTCAGCGACGAACACTTTCCGCCCCGAAAGGCGGAACCCGTTGCCCTCTGGCCGCGCGTCCATCGCGGTCAGGTCTGGCGCATGCTTCGGCCCCTCGTCCACGGCCAGCGCGTAAAGCGCCGCGCCCTCGGCGATCTGAGAAAGCCGCTCCGACCCCGCCGCGCGCAACGCGCTGGCCGCGATCACCGCCGACGACAGGAACGGAGAAGCGGCAAGCGTCCGCCCCATCTCCTCGGCCAGGATGCCCGCCGCCCGGTGGCCCATGTCGGCCCCGCCATGCTCTTCGCCGATCAACACCCCGGCCCAGCCCATCTGTGCCATCTCGCGCCAAAGGCCCGGATCGAACGCCCGGCCCGCATCGCGGTTGGCGCGAAACGCGCTCACCGGTGCATTTTCATCCAGAAACCCGCGCGCAGCATCGCGCAGCATCACCTCGTCTTCGGTATCGACAAGTCTTTCCATCACCCGGCCCCCCTTATTTCGACGGCAATTCGAGAACGCGCTTCGAGATGATGTCGAGCATCACCTCGGACGTGCCACCCTCGATCGAATTGGCCTTGGAGCGCAGCCACGGCGCCGCCAGTCCTTCGCTCCAGTCGAGCGCATCGGAGCCGCGCGCCGACATGACGATCTCCTGCCGCCGCTTGTTGAGTTCGGTGCCGTAATACTTGAGCATCGCCGAGGCATGGCCCACCCCCGCGCCGCTTTCGGCGATGTCCTTGTAACGCTCCATGGTCAGGCCAAAAGCCAGGGTGTCGACCTCGAGCTCCATCGCCTGCGCACGGATCACCGGATCGGCCCCGGCCACCATGTCCATGTCGCCGATCGCCTCCGACAGGGTCGCGCCCGCGATCAGCCCGCCACCGCCCCCGCCGATCATCTCGCGTTCATGGGTAAGCAGGTATTTCGCCACGTCCCAGCCGCGATTCATCTCGCCCACGATGGCGCCCTCTTTCGGCACCTTCACGTTGTCGAAAAAGGTCTCGCAAAACGGCGACGCGCCCGAGATCAGGCGAATGGGCCGGGTCGTCACGCCGGGCGTTTCCATGTCGATCAACATGAAGGAAATGCCCAGGTGCTTGGGCGCCTCGCGGTCGGTGCGCACGAGGGCAAAGATCTTGTCGGCCTTATCCGCGTATGAGGTCCAGATCTTCTGGCCATTGACCAGCCAGTGATCGCCCATGTCCTCGGCCCGGGTCTGCACGTTGGCCAGGTCCGACCCCGCGCCCGGCTCGGAATAGCCCTGGCACCAGCGGATGCGTCCGGCCGTGATCTCGGGCAGGTGCTCGGCCTTCTGCGCATCGGTGCCGAACTTCAAGAGCGCCGGGCCCAGCATCCAGATGCCGAAACTCTCAAGCGGCGATGGCGCGCCCGCACGGTTCATCTCGTCGCGCAGGATCTTTTCCTCGTCCCGGCTCATGCCCCCGCCGCCATATTCCACGGGCCAGCGCGGACAGGTCAGCCCGCGGGCATGGCACCGCTCCAGCCAGTCCTTCTGCGCCTGCGAACGGAATTGCCATTTGCGCCCGCCCCAACAGATCGTATCCTCATTTCGCGGCTGCCCACGCAATTCTTCGGGCAGGTTGGCCGCGATCCATTCGGCGATCTCGGTGCGAAAGTCTTCCAGCTTGTCGGGCATCTCCGGTCCTCCCTGAAATGATGGGTCACGGCACACCGGAATCCGGCATGGTGCAAGAGGGCAGCGTACCTGACGGTGCGTCATTTGATCCATGCCGCAACGTCCCGCGCCGACCCCGGGGTTCTTTCTTGGAACAAATACTCAAACCCCGGCCCGACATCCGGTCAGGCACCGCGAGGACGCGGCACGGTTCAGCGCAGCACCTTGCCCTCCGGCCATTCGAGGCTGTAGTTCAGCTCGATCTCCCGCGTCTCGCCCGCACCAACCTCGATCTGCCAGCCCAGAACGCCCTTTCGGTCGTCCACGTCCACCTCTTGCGGGCGCGGTTGCGCGTTCCAGGTGATGACCAGGTCCTCCTGTTCGGAATAGGGCACCTGGTCGAGCAAGCGCAGGCGCCAATCCTCCCCGGTCAGGTTCTCCGCCTCGATCCGCACCCTCTCGGCCAGCCGGGTCGATCGGCTCAGAATGCCGCGGTCGCCCTCGACCCGCTCGGCCAGACGCTTGAGCCGCAATCCCTCGATCGGCCCGAATCCAAGCCGCGCCTTGCCGCCCGCCGGGATCATGCGCCCCCGCGTCTCACCCAGGTAGTCGCCATCGCGGAAAAGCTGCGTGGCGACGCTGGGCAGGATCATCTCGCCGCTCGTGTTGGTGAACTCGGCCACCAGGAATGCGGTCTCGTCACGCTTGGGCACGGCCAGCGCCATGACCTCGGCTGCCAAGGTCAGATCGTCCAGCGCAAGCCGCGACTGGTCCGCGCCCGAGGCGAGGTCAAGCGCGCCCTCGTAGCTGTAGGTCACGCTGAACCTGCCGATCTCGGTCTCGGCGCGATCCTCCGTCACCATCGCCTCGGCCGTCGGCATGTCGGCCATTGCCCCCGACTCCGCCTCTTTCTGCGATCGGACCATCGGCCCGATCTCCTCTGGGTCGCCGATGCGCCGCAATTCCGGCCAAAGCTCACCGGGCTCCACTGCGCCGCTGGGCTGATTGGTCGAAAGGCTGAGCGCGACCTCCTGCCAGTTCTCGCCGGTCTCCTGGTGCACCAGCGCCCCGCGGCCCAGCGTGATCTCCCCGGCCTCCATGTCGAGATACGCATCATAAACCGGGCTCCAGCCAGCATCGGGGTGGAAATAGGTGATCTCCAGCATCCCCTCAGTCGCGTCCTGCGCCGTGATGCCCACCGTGACAAGGTTGCGTGACCCGCTCTCGGGCACGAGTGCGGCCAGCGCCTGCCTTGCCGTCTCAAGCTCCCGCTCCAATGCCTCGACCTCGCGATCGACGGCGCGGGCCTCGCCCTCGGCCGCCAGCGCAGCCTGCCGTGCGGCCAGCGTTTCCTCGCCCACCATGCGCGCCACCTCGCGCAGCGTGTCCGCACCAACCCCGCTTAGCGCATCCCCCTGCCCGAGCTGGCGCAAGAAGGCGATACGCGTATCCGCTGCCTCGCCTGCCGCCCGGATCGCCGCGGCCTCGTCCGACTTGGCGCGCACCGCCTCTTCCAGCCGCGCGACCTCGTCGCGCGCGGCCCGCACGGCATCGCTCTCGTCGTCGGGGCGTGGCGGCACGAAATCCTCCCGCGTCGATACCGCCCCCATCCTGGCCCCCGTGACCCCGATTCGCAGGCTTTCCATCGGCGTGCCGCGGGGCAGGTCGATCAGGCGCAGCTCATGCACGCCCGCCGGGGCCTCGAACGGCACCGCCCGCGTGATGCGGGCCCCTTGCGGAAACAGCGTCACCTCGCCGACCCGGCTGGTCAGCGGGATCGTCTCGGCAAGCGCCAGGCTGGGCAAGAAGACGAGAACAAGGGGAAGGGCACGCATGGTCGGACTCTCCGGGCAAGAATACTGTCCCGATCAAACCCCATCGTACCTGCAATGAAAAGGGGCGCCCGCAAGGACGCCCCCTCGATACGCGACCTTTGGCCGGTCTCAACCCTTCTTGAGAACCTCGCGTCCCAGCAACTCGGCGATCTGAACCGCGTTGAGCGCCGCACCCTTGCGCAGGTTGTCGCTCACGCACCACAGGTTCAGCCCGTTGTCGATGGTCGAATCCTGTCGGATGCGGCTGATGAAGGTTGCGAAATCGCCGACGCATTCCACCGGTGTGACGTAACCGCCATCCTCGCGCTTGTCGATCACCATGAGCCCGGGGCTTTCGCGCAGGATGTCGCGGGCCTCGTCCTCGTCGAGAAACTCCTCGAACTCGATATTGATCGCCTCGGCATGGCCGACGAAGACCGGCACCCGCACACAGGTCGCAGTGAGCTTGATCGCCGGGTCGATGATCTTTTTCGTCTCGACCACCATCTTCCACTCTTCCTTGGTCGAGCCGTCCTCCATGAAGACGTCGATATGCGGAATCACGTTGAACGCGATCTGCTTCTGGAACTTCTTCGGCGGCTTGTCGTCGGTCGGGTTGTAGATCGACTTGGTCTGATCCCAAAGCTCGTCGATTCCCTCTTTCCCGGCGCCCGAAACCGACTGGTAGGTGCTCACCACCACGCGCTTGATCCGCGCCCGGTCATGCAGCGGCTTGAGCGCCACCACCATCTGCGCGGTCGAGCAGTTGGGGTTGGCGATGATGTTCTTCCTGGCATAGCCATGCACCGCCTGCGGATTCACCTCGGGCACGATCAGCGGCACCTCGGAATCATAGCGATAGAGCGACGAGTTATCGATCACCACGCAACCGGCCTTGGCCGCCTTGGGCGCGTAATCCCTGGTCGCCTCCGAGCCCACGGCGAAAAGCGCCATGTCCCAGCCGGTGAAATCGAATTGGTCGAGATCTTCGGTCTTGAGTGTCCTGTCGCCAAAGCTCACCTCGGTACCAAGGCTCCGGCGCGAGGCGAGAACGGCGATCTTGTCGATCGGGAATTCACGCTCGGCAAGGATGTTCAGCATTTCACGGCCCACATTGCCCGTGGCGCCGACAACGACGACATTATAGCCCATTTCGGGGTCTCCCATGTTTCAACGACGCGGGTCATACATGAGCCGCGCCCGGGTTGAAAGCGAAACCCGGGGCAGGACGCATGACTATGCCGTCCGGTCCTCGGCAAAGAGATAGATCACCAACCCGATCAGAACCGCGATGGCGAAAAACCCGAACAGCACCTGGTAGGAGTAATCCACGCCCCGCCCCGCGCCCTCGGCCGCGGTGTAAAGCTTGCCACTCGCCACCTGCATCAGGCCCACGCCACCGATCCCGAAGAGGTTCATCAACGTGACCCCCCGCCCCACCAGGTGCGGGGGATAGAAACTGCGCCCATGCGCCATGAGCACGGGAAACGAGGCACCGAAGAACCCCACCGCGGCACACAGGACCACCGCCCGCCAGACCACGTCATGCGGCAGCACCGCCAGCGCCGTGACCGCGGCAAGCCCGACAAGGTTGCCGAAAAAGATCACCCATTTGCGCGTGCCCATGATCCGGTCCATCGGCCCATAGGCAAAGGTACCCGCGATCATCGCCACCCCCATGATCAGCGTGACATTGCCCACCAGCGCGGGCGAGGCGGCAAACACATCCGCGAAATAGGGCCCGATCCACAGTCCCCTCAATCCCGCCGCCGGGGCATACTGGACCGCCATCAGCGGAAAGATCAGCCAAAGCGCCGGCATCTTCAGAAGATCGAGAACCGAACCGCGCGCCTCGCTCGCCACCTTGTCGGGGTCGCGCACCATCACGAAAAGGCCAAACGCCGTGGCCGCGCTCACCGCTGCCATGATCCACATCACCGGCCGCCAGCCCAGCGCCTCGACCGCCAGCGTCAGCGGCAGCGCGCTGGCCAGGTTGCCCACCGACCCCACGCCCAGGATCACCGCCGCAAGCGTGGCAAAGACCCGCGCCGAATAGACCTGCGCGAAAATGAAATAGGACGCCATCAGGACCGGCGAACAGCCCACCCCGATCAACAGCATCGCGGCACTCACATGCGCGGGGCTCTGCGCCAGCGCGAAAAGCACGGCCCCTCCACCACCGCCGATGAGCAGCAACACCGACGCGGTCAACCGCGGCCCCACCTTGTCCAGCGCCCAGCCCACCGGGATCTGCATCAGCGCGAAGGAGAGGAACCAGAACCCCGAAGCGGTGGCCAGCGCCTCGGCGCTCGCCCCGATATCGCGCCCGAGGACCTCGGTCAGAACCGCGAGAAACGCGCGGTAGAACTGGCTCAGCACATAGGCGAATGTCAGCAGAATCAAATCGGCGCGCATGGTCTCACTCCCCTCGTTCACGGGTTAAGTGACACGGGCGCGCCGGATGCACAAGATTTGGGCAGAAAAGAAATACCGCCCTTTCATCTTGCCCCAAATACTCCCGCCCGAGGCCTCCGCGGACGAAGCCGCAAGGCCGCGGACGAGATATCCTGCGCGGCGCAAGCGCTCCTTTTCGGTCGGCACGGGCGCATGAGGCCACATGAATGTTCCATCATCCGAGCAAAAGCGTCGGCAAGACCAGTGCCAGAGCTTTCGGATTGTGACCTGTCCGCTTGATTTTGAAGAATGGTTTTCCGTCCCGCATGTGCGGCCATTCGCTGCGCGACGCCGGAGTGACAGATATGCGGGACACTGCAGTCATTCAACTCGACCCAGCGAGTGTCCGGTCTTGCGCAGGACAACATGAGCCGCGTCCATACCAGTCGGGCCTTTTGACAATGATCAATGCGCGGCTTCTCCGCTTAAATAGACTGACTGCGCACACGCTCTCAGTTGGTGTTGTTTGAATCCAAGGATTTGGAATACGGGAGGCGTCGAAATGAGTGTTCCACACGACAGCTATGCAGCACGTGATTATTTGCGACCGTACCTGCCGTTCCTTCCGGATATGATGCGATTGCCAAGGGAACCGGATGAGGAGTGGTGGGCATGGCGGGATAGCCAGGTCCATCTCGACCGGATCGACGCCGATGGTGCCCCCCTGAAGATCATTCTCTTGCATGGCGGCGGCGGAAACGGTCGCGTTATTGGGGCCTTTGGAGCCCTCGTGCACAGCCTCGGCTATAGCTACGTGGCCCCCGATCTGCCCGGGTTTGGGCTGACGGTGCCCGGACCGGATTACGACCCCGATTACCGGTCGTGGGTCGCCCTGGTGGCGGATCTGATCGAACGCGAGCAAAGCCGCGATGGCCTTCCTGTCGTGGCCTTTGGCGGGAGCCTGGGCGGCATGCTGGCTTACAACGCGGCGGCAGCAAGCGGTAAGGTCCGGGGCGTGATCGCCACGACCCTCGCCGATCCCCGCAACATTGAAACCCTGGACGCGTTGGCCCGCAGCAAACTCTGGAGCCGGGTCGGCAATCTGTTCATGAACGTATTCCCGCAACTCACCGATCGCGTGACGATCCCGGCGCGCATGATTTCAAGAATGGATGCGATGACCAACGATCCCGCCTTTTCGCGCGTTTTCGTCGAGGATCCGCTGGTCGGCGGCGCGTGGGTGAAAATCGGCTTCTACCGGTCCATGGCACGCTATGATCCGCCCATCGCACCTGAGGCGTTCGACCTCTGTCCACTGTTGCTGGCACACCCCGCCGAAGACACCTGGACGCCGTTGTCGGTCAGCCAGCCGTTCTTCGACAAGCTCGGGTGCGACAAGGAGTTGGTGATGTTGGAGGGCTGCGGTCATCTTCCGTACGAGGAGCCCGGAGTTTCTCAATTGCGCGAGGCGGTCCGGCGCTTCTTGGATGGCATTGTTCAACATTCAATCACATAGGTCCGACTCAATCTGCGGGTTCTAAGGGTTGTTTTGCGGCTACGCTGACTGATGGAATTCGCCCACTGTTGCCGCGAAGGTAGTAGAAGCCGCCTCGAAAAGGATGTGTCAAAGCCGACATTCGTTCACGTCGCAGCATTCGGTACTACTGGGCTCCAACCCGCCGGTCGTTGCACCCTGCGCAAAAGGCCGCTCTCGGTGAGGGGCCGGGCCGCCTGATCCGAAACAGGATCAACCCCATCGGCCCGAAGCCCCCCGTCGCCTGACAATTCACCTCAGATACAGCGCCCGCCATCCACCTCCATGCAGATGCCGGTGATCATCCCTGCCTCTTCGCTGCACAGGAAGGCCGCCGCGTTGCCCATGTCCTCGGGCGTCGAGAACCGGCCCAGAGGGATGGTCGAGAGGAATTTCGCGCGCATCTCGGGCGTGTCCTCGCCCATGAACGAAGACAAGAGCGGCGTCTCGCCCGCCACCGGGTTGATCGCGTTCACCCGGATGCCGCGCGGGGCAAGCTCCACCGCCATCGCCTTGGTCGCGGTGTTCACCCAGCCTTTCGATGAATTGTACCAGTTGAGGTTGGGCCGCGGGCTCAGCCCCGCGGTGGACGACACGTTGAGGATCGCGCCGGTCCCGCGCTCCTTCATATGCGGCACCAGCGCCCGGGCAAAAAGATAGATCGACTTGCAGTTGACCGCGAAAACCCGGTCGAAATCCGTCTCGCTCACCTCCTCCATCGGGGCGGGCATATGCGTGACCCCGGCATTGTTCACAAGGATATCGACCCCGCCGAATACCTCGCGCGCCTCGTCCACCACGCGCGAAACGTCGTCCAGAACGGCCACGTTCGCTGCCGATCCGAACGACCCCGCGCCCAGGTCTTCGGCCATTTCCATCGCGCCTTTCTCGTTGATGTCCACCACCATCACCTGCGCGCCCTCTTCCACGAACTTGCGCGCGATCCCCGCGCCGAACCCGCTTGCCCCGCCAGTCACGATGGCGGTCTTTCCGTTCAATCTCATGCTCTCTCTTCCCTTTGTCTCATCGCGCCATCCGGCGCCGTTTGCTCAACACGCGCCCGCCACAGCGGCAACAGGCGCCGTGTCACGCGCTCGCGATCCTCGATCCATTCCGGCTCGGCCCTGTCATGGCCCTCGTGATAGCGCGGATCATCCGTGCCGGTGACGATCACCGGCGCGTCCCCGAACTGATCGGCGGTGATATCGACGATCCGCGGCAGATCGCGCACCACTACCCAGATATGCCCGCGCGTGCCCTGCGGCGCACAGAACCCGCAATCACAGCCCATCGGACAGCCGAAGGCAGGCCGGGCATCGAATCCCGCTTCCCGCAACACCTCGACAAGGAACCGCGACGACCGCCCGCACGTCCCTTGCGAAAGGCTGCGCAAACCCTTGAGGGAACCGGTCTTGCGGTGCCATTCCGCCCAATGTGGTTCAAGAAACGCACGCACCTCGCGCGCGATCCGTTCCAGTTGGGCGACGTCCTCATCCATGGAAGGCCGCAACCGTCTTGAGCACGGTGAACCCATAGAGTGCCTCGAAGCCTTTCTCGCGCCCGTGGCCCGATTTTCCCATCCCGCCAAAGGGCAGTTCGACCCCGCCCCCGGCGCCGTAATTGTTGATGAAAACCTGCCCCGCGCGGAGCGCCTTGGCAAGCCGCATCTGCCGCGCGCCGCTCTCGCTCCAGACCGATGCCACCAGCCCGTAATCGGTGCCATTGGCGATCGCCACGGCCTCCTCCTCGTCGTCGAAGGGAATGGCGACCTGCACGGGGCCGAAAATCTCGTCGCGGGCCAGCGCATGTCCTGCGGACACGCCGGAAAAGAGCGTCGGCACCACGAAATTGCCACCCTCGGGCGTGTCGATCAGCTGCGCCTGCCCGGCGGTTTCAAGGTCCGCACCCTGATCGAGGAACCCGCTCACGATCCCCTTTTGCTTGGCGGAAATCAGGGGCCCCACATCCAGGTCGCTCATCGCCTGGCCGACCCGTAATTGCCCATAGCGTTCGGCCATACGGCCCACGACCTCATCGTAAACCCCGCGCTGGACGAGGATGCGCGACGAGGCCGAACAGGTCTGCCCCGCGTTCTGAACCCCCGCATTCACGAGGAACGGCAGCGCCGCGTCGATATCGGCGTCATCGAACACGACCTGCGGGCTTTTCCCGCCCAGCTCCAGCGTCACCGGCACCACGTTCTTGGCCGCCGCCGCCTGGATCATCGCGCCGGTGGCGACCGAGCCGGTAAAGCTCACATGGTCTATGCCGGCATGCCCCGAAAGCGCGGCCCCGGCCTCGCTTCCCAACCCCGGCACCACGTTCAGAACACCATCGGGCAGCCCCGCCGCCTTGGCCAGATCGGCAAAGGCCAGCGCGGTCAGGCAGGCATCCTCGGCCGGTTTGAGAACACAGGCATTGCCCGCCGCCAGCGCGGCGCCGACGCTGCGCCCGATGATCTGCATCGGGTAGTTCCACGGCACGATATGTGCCGTCACCCCGTGCGGCTCGCGCAGCGTGTAAACCGTGTAACCATCGAGATAGGGAATGGTTTCCCCGTGCAGCTTGTCCGCCGCGCCGCCGTAAAACTCCATGTAGCGCGCCAGCGCCACCGCATCGGCCCGCGCCTGTTTGAGCGGCTTGCCCACGTCCAGCGCCTCCAGCCGGGCAAGCGCATCGACCTTTTCCTCGACCAGCTTTTGCAACCGCATCAGGATACGCCCGCGCTCCACTGCCGGGGTGCGCGACCATACGCCATCATATGCCTTGCGCGCGGCCGCAACCGCCGCGTCCACATCCGCCCCTTGCCCGCGCGCGATCTCGCCGATCTGCTCCCCGGTCGAGGGGTTCATCAGCGGCAGCGTCTGGCCAGACGACGGCGCCACCCATTCCCCCGCGATCAGGCATTTCGACGGGTCGAACCACAGGTCATCAAGGCTCATCTCACTTCCTTTCCTTCAGGCCGCGCCACGGTCCGGCAGAACCGGCGCCGCCGCGATCAGTGTTTTGGTATAGTCATGTTGCGGCGCGTCGAACACAAGGGCGGTCGGCCCTTCCTCGACGATCTCGCCCGCCTGCATCACCATCACCCGGTCGGTGATCGTGCGCACCACGCTCAGGTCGTGACTGATAAAGAGATAAGTCAGCCCGAACCGCCCCGACAGATCGGCCAGCAGGTCGAGGATCTGCGCACGGATGCTCACGTCAAGCGCGCTCACCGCCTCGTCGAGGATGATCAGCTCGGGCTTGATGATCAGTGCCCGTGCAATCGCGATCCGCTGCCGCTGTCCGCCGCTGAACTCGTGGATATACTTGTGCCGGTCCTCGGCCGAAAGTCCCACGCTTTCCAGCGCCTCGGCAATCGCGGCATCCCGCCTGGCCCCCGTGGGCGGGTCGTCCAGAAGGTGAAACGGCTCCGTCACCAGCGGCCCGACCTTCCAGCGCGGGTTGAAGCTTCCGAACGGGTCCTGGAACACCACCTGCATCCGGCGGCGCACCTCGCGGTTGGGCCGGTGCCCGGTAAAGACCGGCTCACCGTCCAGCAGGATCTCGCCCGACTGCACCTCTTCCAGTCCCAGGATGGCCCGGGTCAGGGTCGATTTCCCACAGCCCGATTCCCCCACGAGGCCAAGGCTCTCGCCCTTCGCGATCTCGAAACTCACACGGTTCACCGCGCGGAAATGCTCCTGCGGCGCGAAAAGCCGCGTGCGCGGCAGGGCATAGTCGCGCACCACCTCCCGCACCTGCAAGAGCGGCACGTCGCGTCGGGTCTCGTCGCGTTCGGGCTGATGCCCCGACGCCTCGAAGAGTGCGCGGGTATAGGGGTGGCGCATCTCGGCAAAGACCCGCCCCGTCGGCCCCGCCTCGACCACCTCGCCATGCCGCATGATCACGATCTCATGGGCCATGTCCGCCACCACCGCGAGGTCATGCGTGATCAGCATGAGGCCCATCCCGTCCTCGTCCACCAAGCGCCGCAACAGCCGCAGGATCTGCGCCTGCGTCGTCACATCGAGCGCCGTGGTCGGCTCGTCCGCGATCAGGAGCTTGGGGCGCAGTGCGATCGCCATGGCAATGACCACCCGTTGCCGCTGCCCACCCGAAAGCTCGTGCGGATAGCGCGACAGCGGGAATTTCGCCTCGGGCAGTTCACAGCGTTCCAGCGCCTCGCGCGCCCGCGCCATCGCCTCGGCGCGGCTCACATCGTCGTGGATCAGGATGGTCTCGGCCACCTGCGCGCCGATGGTCTGGATCGGGTTCAGCGCCGTCATCGGCTCCTGGAACACCATGCCGACCTCGTTGCCCCTGAGCCGGCACAGGCTCTGTTCCGACAGCGCCAGCATCTCATGCCCGTTCAACGTGACCCGCCCGCGGCACATCGCCCCGTCGGGCAAGAGCTGCATCACCGAGAACGCGGTCATCGACTTGCCCGACCCGCTCTCGCCGATCACCCCCACGATCTGCCCCGGCGCAACTCCAAGCGACACCCCCTTGAGGATCGCCTCGCCATGGATGTCCAGATCCAGCCCCTCGATCTCCAGAAGGCTCATCGTCCCACCCTCCTGATCTTCGGATCGAAAAGATCGCGCAGCCCGTCGCCCATCAGGTTCAGTCCCAGAACCGTCAGAAGGATCGCCAGCCCCGGGAAAATCGCCATATGCGGCGCGATGGAAATCATCGTCTGGCTGTCGGCCAGCATCCGCCCCCAGCTTGGCAGCGGCGGCTGCGCCCCCAGCCCCACGTAAGACAACGCCGCCTCGGCCAGGATACCGAGCGAGAACTGGATCGTCCCCTGCACGATCAGCAGGTTGGTCACGTTGGGCAGGATATGCTCGAAACTGATCCGCGTTGCCCCCTTGCCCGCCACCCGCGCCGCCATCACGTAATCGCGGGTCCAAAGCGACAGCGCGCCCCCCCTTGTCAGCCGTGCAAATACGGGAATGTTGAAGATCCCGATCGCGATGATCGCGTTAAGCGCCGAGGCCCCGAAAACGGCGGTGATCATGATCGCGATCAAGATCGACGGGAAGGCAAAGACGAGGTCGTTGCCCCGCATGATCACCTCGTCGAGGAGGCTGCCCTTCCTCGCCGCCGCCGCCAGGCCCAGCGGCACGCCAAAGCCCATACCGATCCCGACCGCCACCACCGCCACCGCGATCGAGGTGCGCGCGCCGACCATGATCATCGACAGGATATCACGCCCGAAATGGTCCGTGCCCAGAAGGTGCGCCCCGCCCGGGCCCTTCATCCGGTCGGGGACATTCATCGACGTGATGTCATGCGGCACCCAGGCAAAACTCACCACCGCGGCCAGCACGAAAACCGCCGTCAGGACCGCTCCGAGGACAAGGCTGCGCGAACGCAGCGCAGCGCCAAGAAACCCGGTTTCCGTCATCCCCGCACCCTCAGCCTTGGATCGACCGCCGCATAGGCGATATCGACCGCGAAATTCACCACGATCACCGCAAAGACCAACAGCATCACCACCGATTCCACCACGATCAGGTCACGCGCGCTGATCGCCTGGAACACCATCCGCCCCAGCCCGGGCAGGGAGAACACGTTCTCGATGATGATCGCACCGGCCATGAGGAACGAGAATTGCAACCCGATGATCGTGAGCACCGGGATGAGCGCGTTCCTGAGCGCATGGCGCCACAACGCCTGGCGCTTGGTAAGCCCCTTGGCCCGCGCCGTGCGAATGAAATCCTCCGACAGCGTGTCCAGCAGCGATGAGCGCATCACCCGCGCAAGGATGCTCGCCTGCGGAAGGGCCAGCGCGATCGCGGGCAGGGTCAGCGATTTCATCGCCGGAAGGAACCCGGATTCCCAGCCCGCAAAGCCCCCCGCGCTGAACCAGCGCAGGTTGATCGAGAATACCAGCACCATCAGCATCGCGAACCAGAAATTCGGAATCGCCACGCCCAGTTGTGTCAGCCCCATCACGCTCACATCCGCAACGCTGCCACGCTTGCTGGCCGCCCAGATGCCCGCCGGAAAGGCGATCAGCGTCGAAAGCGTCAGCGCATAAAGCGCCAATGGCAGCGAAATCCAGAGCCGCTCGCCGATCATCTCCGAAACGGGCGTGCGATAGGTATAGGAGGTGCCGAAATCACCACGCAACATCCCCCCGACCCAGGAAAGGTAACGCTCCACGAGCGTCCCGCTCAGCCCCAGCTGATCGCGCAAGGCCGCCAGCGTCTCCTCGGTGGCATTCATTCCCAGCATGTAGGCCGCCGGATCGCCCGGCACGACCTCGACGAACAGGAAAATCACCACGCTTGCCACGACGAGCGAAAGCGAAAGCGATACCAGACGTTTGAAAGCAAATCTCAGCATTTACGCGGCACCGCGCATGGCTTCTTCCCCATCTTTCATCTTGCCGGAAGTACTCCCCGCCGGAGGCCCCGGCCTGCACCTGGCACAGCTGGGCTGCCGCGCCCCCCGCCCCCCGGGCGCAAGGGGGTGGGTGGGCGGGCCTTGCGCCCGAGGGGGCGGCCCGCCGCGTTTCCCTCAACCTATTCCCAGTAAACCCCGGTCATGTCCACGGCCTGGGTCGGCGCGTCCTTCCAAAGGCCCCGCACGCCCGCCTTGGCCACGGTCGGCGTGGCCAGCTGGAAGAGATAGCCGTTCACGTAATCCTCGCTGATGATGGTCTGCGCCTGTTTGAGAAGTTCACTGCGCGCCTCCGGGTCGGTGGTGCGGCTCAACTCGTCCATCAACGCCTGGAAATCCGGGTTGTCATACTGGAAATAGTAATCCGGCCGGGCATAGATGTTGATGTCCATCGGCTCGGTGTGGCTGACGATGGTCAGCCCGAAATCCTTGCCGTTAAACACCTGTTCCAGCCATTGCGCCCATTCGAGGTTGGAAATCTCGGTCTCGATACCCACGGCGCGCAACTGCGACGCGAGGATCTCGCCACCCCGCCGCGCATAGGAGGGCGGCGGCAGCTTGAGCGTGGTTTCGAACCCGTCTTCATACCCTGCCTCGGCCAGAAGCTCTTTTGCCAGTTCCGGGTCATGTTGCGAGTTGCCGGTCAGATCGACGTAATCGGGATGGTGCGGCGCGAAATGCGTGCCGATCGGCGTGCCAAGGCCGAATTGCGCCCCGTCGATGATCGCCTGGCGGTCGATCGCATGGGAGATCGCCTTGCGCACCTTCACGTCGTCCAGCGGCTCGACCTTGTTGTTCATCGCCAGGATCGTCTCGCCCTCGGTGCTGCCCACGATCACCTCGAATCGCGGATCGTCCTCGAACTGGGGCAGGTTTTCCGGCGCGGGAAAGGCGGTGAACACATCCACATCCTCGGCCATCACCGCGGCAAAGGCTGCGGTCGGGTCGGAAATGAACTTGAACGTCACCTTGTCGAGCTTCGCGGCCTCGCCCCAGTAATCGGGGTTGCGCTCAAGCGTGATGTTGTCGCCCTGCACCCAGTTCGCGAACTTGAACGCGCCGGTGCCGATCGGCGCCTGCTTGATATCGTCGATGCTCTCGGGCGCCACGATCACCGCGTCGCCCCAGGCCATGTTGAACAGGAAGCTGCCATCGGGCTCCGACAGCGTGACCCGGACGGTCAGCGGGTCGACCACCTCGACCGTCTCGATCCCCTCGAAAAGCACCTTCTGCGCGTTGGCGCTGTCCTCGGCCCGGGCGCGGTCGAGGCTGAATTTCACGTCCTCGGCATCCATCGTGGTGCCGTCGTGAAACGTCACCCCCTCGGCAAGGTTGAAGGTATAGGTCAGCCCGTCCTCGGAAATCTCCCAGTCACGCGCCAGCCCGGGGATGATCGACCCATCGGCGTCGAATCGCGTCAGCCCTTCGAATACGTTGGAATAAAGCACCGAATCGATGGCGCCCGCGGCCGCGCCCGTCGGGTCGAGATGCGGCGGTTCAAGCTGCATCGCCACCACGATATCGCTCTTGGCCAGCGCCCCGCCCGTGGCCATCATCATCGCAAGCGCACTTGCCGCGCCCAGTTTCATGAAAGACATCCCGTTTCTCCCCGTCTTGTCCGGCCGCAATCGCGGCACCTCAATGTCATCTGCGCCACTCTCGCCGCAAAACCTCGCGGGATCAAGCAACTGCATCCCGGCAATCAGATCACCGCCTTTTCCAGGAACGGCCGCCCGCTCACTACCCGCTCGAACCCGAGCGGCGACAGGTCGAGCGTGCGAAACCCGCCATGCGCGATCAACTCGCTCACCCCGCGCCCCGTGGCCGGCGCCTGTTGCAGCCCGTGCCCCGAGAACCCGTTGGCAAACATGAAATTCTCCACCTCCGGGTGCGGCCCGATCACCATGTTGTGGTCCAGCGTGTTGAACGCGTAATGCCCCGCCCAGAGGTTGACCACCTTCACCGCCTCGAACGCCTCGGACCGTTCGGCCAGAGCGGGCCAGATCACCTCTTCAAAGATATCGTGATGCGGCTCGAAATCGTCCCAGTCCACGGCCACGTCCTCGGCCGGCGGACAGCCGGTGAGGAAATACCGCCCCTCGGGCCGGCAATAGACCCCCGTGGGGTCGATCATCAGCGGCAATTGCCCGCCCTTCACCCGCGCGCTGCCCTGTGGCGAGCGGGCACAATCGAACACGAACTGCGTGCGCTTGCGCGGCTCGACCGGAATGTGCAGTCCGGCCATGCCCGCCACCCGTGCCGCTCGCGGCCCGGCGGCGTTGACCACCCAGCCCGCGCCAATCTCCTCGCCGCCGGCCAGACGCACTCCCGTCACCCGCCCGGCTTCGCGCGCGATGTCCACGACTTCGCCGGTGACATAATCCGCCCCCAACTCCCGCGCCTTGCCGCGAAACCCGCGGATCAGCCCGGTATTGTCGAACCAGCCCTCGCCCGACCGCCCGTAAGAGGCCAGCCGGATGTCATCCACCCGCAGATGCGGAAACGCCTCGGCCAGTTCATCGCGCTCCCAGAGCACCACATCGGCCCCGCAGGACAGCTGCACCGCGTGGTTCTCCCGCAGGATCGCCTCCTGCTCCGGCGTGCGCGCAAGGAACAGGTATCCCCCCTCGTGGAAATTCAGATCGATGCGCGTGTCCCCCACCTGTGTCAGATCGGCAAAATCGCGGATCACCTGCCCGCCATACTTGCTGATCTCGACATTGATCGCGTTGGAAAACTGCGTGCGAATACCCGCCGCCGAAAGCGCAGTGGAACATTGCGCATAGCTCGGGTCGCGCTCGACCACGAGAACCGAGCCGTCGAAATCGGGGTTCGATGTCAGGTAATAGGCCACGGCCGACCCGATCACCGCGCCGCCCACGATCACCACGTCATAGCGGTCCCGCATCACGCTACCCCTCTTGCGCCGCAAGCGCCGCTTCGCGCATCTGGCTAAGCGTCACCCGCGGGGTCAGCGCCTCGGGCGAGATCACGAGGTCGAGCACCGCACCCCCCTTGGCCGCGCGCGCCCGCTCATAGGCGGCGGCGAAATCCGCCGTGGTCTCGACCCGCTCCCCATGAAAGCCATAGGCGCGGGCCAGTGCCGCGAAATCCGGGCTCAGCATCGTCGTGCCCGACACGCGGGCCGGATAATGGCGCTCCTGGTGGGCGCGGATCGTGCCGTATATCCCGTTGTTGAGGATGAGGATGATCGGCTGCGCGCCCGCCTGTGCCGCGCTGGCCAGTTCCTGGCAATTCATCTGGAAATCGCCATCACCCGCGAAACACACCACCTCGCGCGCCGGATGGGCCAGCTTGGCGGCGATCGCCGCCGGCACGCCATAGCCCATGGCGCCCGATTGCGGGGCGATATGGCGCATCGCCGGGCCATACTTGATGAACTTGCCCGGCCATATCGCGAAATTCCCCGCGCCATTGGTCACGATCGCATCCTCAGGCAGGACCGCGCGCAGATGCGCCATGACCCGCCCCATGTCCACCGGCGAAGGCTGCTCGGGCAAGTCGAACCCCGCCTCATAGGCCGCGCGCCCCGCCTGCCGCCACGCTGCCCAGTCGCCCGTCACCGGCCCCTCGGCCAGGGTCATGGCAAAAGCGTCATGCCCCGCCTGGATGCCCAGCGCGGGCTGATAGACCTTGCCAAGTTCCCCCTCGGCCTGGTGCACATGGATGAGTCGCTGTTTCGGGATCGGCACGTCAAGAAGCGTGTAACCGTCGGTCGAGTTTTCGCCAAAGCGGTTGTTGATCGCAAGGATCACATCCGCCTCGCCAATCAGCCGCTTCACCGATGGCACCATGCCCACCCCGGCCTCGCCACAGAAAACCGGCGAATTGTTGTCGAACCGGTCGGCAAAACGAAAGGCCGTCACCACCGGAATGTCGCTCGCCTCGGCAAAGCGTTGCAGTGCCGCGCGGCCCGCATCGCTCCAGTTGCTGCCGCCGTAAAGGATCACGGGGCGCTTCGCCGCGCCAAGTATCGCGCGCGCCTCTGCCACCGCCTGCGGGTCGGGCTGCGGTTCGGCGAGCCGTGCCATTGCCTCCAGCGGCGCGGCATCGCTCCGGCTTGTCAGCATGTCCTCGGGCAAGGCCACGACCACCGGCCCCGGCCGCCCCGTGGTGGCGGTTTTCCACGCCCGCGCCAGGATCTCGGGAATGCGGTCCACGTCGTCGATCTCGACCGCCCACTTGGCGACCTTGCCATACATCGCCGGATAGTCGATCTCCTGGAACGCCTCGCGCCCCTTCATCGCGGTGCCGACCTGCCCGACCAGCAGGATCATCGGCACGCTGTCCTGCATTGCCGTATGGACCCCGATCGCGGCATTGGTGGCGCCGGGTCCGCGCGTGACCATGCAGATGCCGGGGCGCCCGGTGATCTTGCCCCATGCGGCGGCCATGAACCCGGCCCCACCCTCGTTCCGGCACAGCACGAAATCGAGGCTCCCTTGCGTGTCATGCAGCGCGTCCAGCACCGCGAGGTAGCTTTCCCCCGGCACGCCAAAGGCTTTGGTGGCGCCCAGCCCGACAAGGCTTTGCACCAGCAGTTCACCACCGTTCCGCATCATGTCCCACTCCCTGTTCCAGCGACGCGATCACGGTTCGCGCGCCGCGTTAACCCTTTTTCGCCCCGTCACCCGCGGTGCGACCCGGCAGCCGGGAATCATACGCCCGGCAGCCGGATGTCACCCCCCGATTTCTCGCCGAAAAACCGTGTTAACCCCGCCGGCCGGACCGTTAACGCAAGAGGTCGAGCAATGACCGCCCCATCACCTGCGCGCTCTCGACCATATCGTCGATCCCGACATATTCATCAGGCTTGTGCGCAAGGTCCAGGATACCCGGCCCATAGGCGATGCAATTCTTGAGCCGCCCGATCCGGTCGATATGCTTTTGATCGTAAGTTCCTGGCGAGACAACATAATTTGCCTCCTTGCCCATCACGTCGGAAATCGCGCGGGCGACCGATTGCACCACCGGCGCGCTTTTCTCGGTCATCGAGGGCAGCACGCGCTGCAACTCGCGCACGTCGAAGCGGAAATTCTCGCGCCGGCCCTGCACCGTGGTCAGCACGTTAAGAATTTCGGACTGAACCTCGTCGATATCCTCCTCGATCAGAAACCGCCGGTCGATCACCATCCGACAGCTATCGGGCACGCAAGGACTTGGCAAACCTGTATAATCTTCTGCCTGCTCGTTCTCGCCGCCATGGATCGAATTTATGTTGAGCGTCGATTGCTTGGCCCCTTCCGGCACCACCGGCATATCGGTCCGCTTGGTCGCCAGGAGCGGAAACAGGCTCGTCTCCATCTCCGCCATCACCGCCCCCATGTGCCGCACCGCGCAATCGCCCAAAAACGGCATCGAGCCATGCGCGATCTCGCCATGGGTCTCGATCTCGGCCCACCACACGCCGCGGTGGCCAAGGCAGATCCGATCCTTGTTGAGCGGCTCGGGAATGATCACATGTTGCACGCGATCTGGGGAAAAGTATCCTTTTTCAGCAAGATAGGCGACGCCACCAAAGCCCCCCGACTCTTCATCGGCGGTCCCGCTGATCTCGATCGCGCCCTTGAAATCCGGGCAGACGGCGATAAAGGCTTCGGCCGCAACGATGCTCGCCGCGAGGCCGCCCTTCATGTCACAGGCCCCGCGCCCGTAAACCTTGCCGTCCTTCACCTCGCCGCCGAACGGGTCGGTGGTCCAGCCGCGCCCGACCTCGACCACGTCGATATGCGAGTTGAAATGCACGCATTCTCCGGGCTGTGCGCCTTCTTTACGCGCGATTAAGTTCCAGCGCGGATACTTGTCGCTGTCACCGATCGCGCCTTCGGCACGCACGAGTTCGGTCTGAAACCCGTGCCGCACCAGCCGCCGGTCGAGAAAATCACAGATTTCCCGGTAATTATCACCGGGCGGGTTGAGCGTGGGAATCCGAATCAGTTCCTGCGTCAGTTCCACCAGATCGGCGCGGCGCGCCTCGATTTCCAGCATGAGTTTTTCGGCAAGATCCATGTGACGCACTCCCTTTCAATTCCGGCGCGATGATGCGCGCGACTTTCGGAAGAGTGCAACCCCCAGTGCCCGGGGAATGTTGCATCGAGCTGATCGAAACCGGGGCGTGCAAACAGCACCCCGTTCAGAAGCGTTCACGAAACGTGCCCTGCCCGCTTTCCCGAGATTCGCGCCACGCCCAACATATCCAGCACCTTTGCCTCGATATGCTCGGCGCTCAGCCCTGCACGGGCATACATTTCGTCTGGCGCCCCCTGGTCGAGAAAGGCATCCGGCAACACCATCGAGCGGAATTTCAGCCCTGTATCGAACACGCCCTCATCGGCCAGCAATTGCGCCACATGGCTGCCGAAGCCGCCCACGGCCCCCTCTTCGATAGTGATCAACGCCTCGTGCCGCGCCACCAGGTCAAGAATCATCTCGCGGTCCAGCGGCTTGGCAAAGCGTGCATCGGCCACCGTCGGGAAAATGCCCATGGCTTCAAGGGCTTCGCACGCCTTCGTCACCTGGGCCAGGCGCGTGCCAAAGGACAGGATCGCGACCCGCGCACCCTCGCGGATGATCCGGCCCTTGCCGATCTCCAGCACTTCCGGCACCTCGGGGAGTTCCACGCCCACGCCCTCGCCCCGCGGATAACGGAACGCGATCGGGCCGCTGTCATGCGCCGCCGCCGTCGCCACCATGTGTCGCAACTCCGCCTCGTCGGCGGCGGCCATCACCACCATGTTGGGCAGCGTCGCCAGATAGGTGATGTCGAAACTGCCCGCATGGGTGGCCCCGTCGGCCCCCACCAGCCCCGCCCGGTCGATCGCGAACCGCACCGGCAGGTTCTGGATCGCCACATCATGCACGACCTGATCGTATCCGCGTTGCAGGAACGTGGAATAGATCGCGCAAAACGGCTTCATCCCCCCCGCGGCCAGCCCGGCACAGAAGGTCACGCCATGCTGCTCGGCGATGCTCACGTCGAAGCACCGGCTCGGGTAACGCTCGGCCATCAGGTTGAGGCCCGTGCCATCGGGCATCGCTGCCGTCACGGCGCAGATCTTGTCATCCTTCGCGGCCAGTTCCACCAGCGTTTCACCGAACACGCTTGTATAGCTCGGCGCGTTGCTGGGCGCCTTCTTCTGCGCCCCCGTCACCACGTCGAACTTCGCCGTGGCGTGGCCCTTGTCATCCGCGCGCTCGGCCGGGGCATAGCCCTTGCCCTTGCGCGTCAGCGCATGGATCAGTATCGGCCCCGTCGCCCGCGCCTTGACCGTGCGCAGCACCGGCAAGAGCTGATCGAGGTCATGCCCGTCGATCGGCCCGAGATAGGAAAAACCCAACTCTTCGAACAACGTTCCGCCCACCGTCATGCCCTTGAGCATGTCCCTGGCCCGCTTCGCCCCCTCCTGGAAGAATGGCGGCATCAGGCTCACCGCGCCCTTGGCGGCGGCCTTCAGTTCCTGGAACGGCGGCTCGGCATAAAGCCGTGTGAGATATGAAGAAAACGCTCCCACCGGCGGCGCAATGCTCATGTCATTGTCGTTCAGGATCACGATCAGGCGCTTCTTCAGGTGCCCGGCATTGTTCATCGCCTCGAACGCCATGCCCGCGCTCATCGCGCCGTCACCGATCACCGCCACCGCATCACCCAGCCCCTCGGGGCAGGCCCCGCCCAGATCACGCGCCACGGCAAAGCCCAGCGCCGCGCTGATCGAGGTCGAGGAATGCGCCGCCCCGAACGGGTCATAGGGGCTCTCGCTCCGCTTGGTGAACCCGCTCAACCCATCCTTCTGCCTTAACGTGCGGATGCGGTCGCGCCGCCCGGTGAGGATCTTGTGCGGATAGGACTGGTGCGACACGTCCCAGATGATCTTGTCCTTGGGCGCATCGAACACCGAATGCAGCGCCACCGTGATTTCGATCACGCCCAGCCCGGCCCCCAGATGCCCGCCGGTCTCGCTCACGGCCGAAATCGTCTCGGCCCGCAGTTCCGCGGCAAGCTGCTTCAACTGCGCATCGCTCAGCCGTTTGAGATCGGCCGGCGCATGCACCGTATCGAGCAAAGGAGTATGGGGTCGTTCGGCCATGGTGCCGCCTGAAACCTGTTCACATCTCGCGGGCAATAACGAAGCGCGCGGCCTCCCGCAAGCATTCGGCTTCCGCTCCGTACCCAGATAATGCCTCGCAGGCCACATCGACAAGCTCTCTCGCGCGCCCTTTCGCCGCATCCATCCCCAGCAGCGAGACAAACGTGGCCTTGCCGGCCTCGGCATCCTTGCCCACCGCCTTGCCCAGCGCCTCCGGGTCGCCCTCGACGTCCAGCACGTCATCGGCAATCTGGAACGCAAGGCCCAGCGCATCGCCGTAGGCTCTCAACGCAGTTGTTTCGGCGTCAGCGAGCCGCGCCCCGCACGTGGCCGACCAGGTGATGAGCGCCCCGGTCTTGCCCGCCTGCAACCGCGTGATCTCGTCCAGCGTCAGGGACCGCGCCGCGCTCTCGGCGGCAATATCCAGCGCCTGTCCCAGAACCATGCCCTGCGCCCCCGCCGCGCGCGCCATGCTCAGCACCAGGTCGGCGCGCACCTGCGGGTCGGGGCTGCATTCCTCGCGCGCCAGCAACTCGAAACACAGGCTTTGCAACGCATCACCCACCAGCACCGCAGTCGCCTCGTCCCATTTGCGATGCACCGTCGGCAGGCCCCGCCGCAGATCGTCGTCATCCATGCAGGGCAGATCGTCATGCACCAGTGAATAGGCGTGCAGGCACTCCACCGCGCTGGCCGCCCAGATCGCCTGATCGTCGGACATCCCGTACAGCCGCGCGCCCTCCATGACCAGGAAGGCGCGCAACCGCTTGCCTCCCGCACTGGCATAGCGCATTCCCTCGGCGACAGGCTCTTCGCCCAGCGGCGTCATCACCTCGCCCAGATGCGCCGCGACACGCGCCACAACCTCTGCTAACCGGTCCTGGAACATGGGCTATTGCCCTTCGACAGGCTTCAACCCCGCCGGGTTGCCCTCGTCATCGAGCGTGATCGCCGCGACCTTTTCCTCGGCTTCCTTGAGCTTGCTTTCGCAGCGCTTTTTCAACTCGGCCCCCCGCTCGTAAAGCGTGATGGATTCCTCCAGCGCCACGTCACCGCGTTCCAGCTTGCCAACCACCTGTTCCAGCTCGGCCATGGCCTCTTCGAATGTCATCTCTGAAACGGGTCGATCGGTCATCTCGTGCTCCTTGGCGGCCTGTTTGTCGCGCCACCATATCCGCGCCCGTCGCAGGGTTCAATTCGCCTCGTCTCATTTGAGTTGACGCGGCCCCATGCCCACCGGATGCTGCGGCCATGACCATCCTCGACAAGGACAATATCAAGCTCTACCCCGACGCGGCGCTGGACGCGCTGACCCGGCTCGAAACGCTTCTTGGCCAGATCCTCCCCGGAGCCGACGTCGAGCAGGCCCTGCGCCTCGTTCCCGGGAAACGCGCGGTTTTCCGTGGCCGCATGGCCGGGCACGACGTGGTGTTCCGCCTGCCGCTCGACGAGGCCAACCGCAAGGGCTTTGCCGAGGAATGGAACGAACTCACCCGTGCATGGGGCCACATGGCACAGGGTGCGAGTCGGGTGGCCGAACCGCTCTTTTTCGACCCTGACTCGGCGCTGATCGTTATCGCGCATGTCCCCGGCGAACCACTCCTCATGCATCTTTGGTCACTCGACGCCCCCGATCGCCTGCCCCTCGTCACCCACGCTGCCGGGTGGCTTCACGCCTACATGGCACCCACGATCACAAGCCGCGGCATCAATCGCCGCCCCTGGCGCAGATGGGCCGCCGCCGCCACCGCGAAACAGACCCATCCCGAACTGGCCGGGATAGAGACCCGCATCCTGCAAAAAATGCACAAGCTCTCGCGCCAGATGGGCGATCCCGACTGGCGTGTCGCCGTCCCGCACGGCGATTTCCACCTCAACAATCTGATCCTCGATGGCGACACGCTCACCGGCATCGACACCGGCGGCTCGAACCGGGCACCGATCTACAAGGACATGGCCCGCGCCCTCACCCACATGGCACGGCGCGGGATGCTGCCCTCGGGCCAGCGGCGCTTCGGCGTGGACGCGGGCGCGCTCGACGCCTTCACGGGCGCTTTCGCCCTTTCGGAGCGCGAAACCGACGCCTTCCTGCCCTACATGATCGCCTACGAGACCCTGATCCGCGTCGAACATCCGCAGATGTCGGCCGACCGCATCGCCCACGCGCGCGCCATGTCCGAAGCCCTGTTCGAGGATCTGCGCCAAATCACCTGAACCGTCACGCCACCCTCAATGCCTGAACATGCGCCGCCGCGCTCCGGCCAAGCGCATCGAGGTCATAACCTCCCTCCAGCACCGAAACCACGCGCCCGCCGCAATGCAGATCAGCCATGGCGCAGAGCTTTTCGGTCAGCCAGACAAAATCCTCCTCGACCCAGTTGAGGTTGGCAAGCGGATCGTCGGCATGGGCATCGAATCCCGCCGAGACAATGATCAGCTCCGGCTGGAACGCATCGAGCCGTGGGAAAACCGTCTCCTCGTATTCCGCCCGCATGACCGCCCCGTCACTTCCCGGCGCCAGCGGCACGTTCAGCACATTGTCATGCGCGCCGCGCTCGCTCGGGTCGCCCGTGCCCGGCCAAAGCGGCATCTGCTGCGACGTGGCAAGGAACGCCCGCGGCTCATCCCACAGCAGATCCTGCGTGCCATTGCCATGATGTACGTCGAAATCCACCACCGCCACCCGGCTCAGGTCATGGAAATCGAGCGCGTGTTTGGCCGCGATAGAGACGTTTCCGAACAGGCAGAACCCCATCGGCCGCGCCGTCTCGGCATGGTGGCCGGGCGGGCGGGTGGCGACAAAGGCATTTTTCACCTCGCCTGACAGGACCGCGTCCACCGCGGCCACGGCACCGCCCACGCCCCGCCGCGCTGCCTGCATGCTGCCTTCCGACATATGCGTGTCGGCATCGAGCGGCCCCGGCCCATGCGTCGCGATCATGTCGAGATACTTGCGCGGATGACAGCGCAGGATGTCCTCGTCCCGGCCGAGCGGCGCCTCGCGCCGATCCAGCGTGTCGAAATGCGCCAGCGCCGCCTCGACCGAACGCATCCGCGCCACCTGCTCCGGGTGGCCCGGTGGCGTGACGTGATTCAAACAGTCGGAATGGGTGAACAGTACCGTCATGTCTTTAGTGCCTCTTTCAGTTCATAGAGTGCCTGCAACGCCTCGCGCGGCGTCATTTCATCGGGATGAATCGTCTCTAACATGGCCTCAATGGCGCTTTCCTTCGCCACCGACGCGGGCGCCTCGACCGGCATGGCCGCGAAGAGCGGCAGATCGTCGATCAGCGCCTTCTTGGCATTGCCGCCCTCGCGCTCCCCCTTTTCCAACGCCTCGAGCACCACCTTGGCCCGTGCCACGACCGCCGGGGGCAGCCCTGCCAGCTTGGCCACCTGCACGCCGTATGACCGGTCCGCGGCGCCTTTGCGCACCTCGTGCAGGAAGATCACGTCGCCTTCCCATTCCTTGACCGCCACGGTCGCATTCTCGACCCGCTCCAACTTGGCCGAAAGCCCGGTCATCTCGTGGTAATGCGTGGCAAAGAGCGCCCGGCAGCCGTTCACGTCATGCAGATGCTCCAGCGTCGCCCAGGCGATCGACAACCCGTCATAGGTCGCCGTGCCGCGCCCGATCTCGTCAAGGATCACCAGCGCATGATCGTCCGCCTGGTTGAGGATCGCCGCCGTCTCGACCATCTCCACCATGAAGGTCGAGCGCCCCCGGGCAAGATCGTCACTGGCCCCCACCCGGCTGAAAAGCTGGCTCACCATCCCCACATGCGCCGCCCTGGCCGGCACGAACGATCCCATCTGCGCCAGCACCGCGATCAGCGCGTTCTGCCGCAGGAAGGTCGATTTCCCCGCCATGTTCGGCCCGGTCAAAAGCCAGATATCCTCGTCGGTCCCAAGGCTGCAATCATTGGCAATGAACGGCTCGCCCTCGGATTTCAGCGCCTGCTCCACCACCGGATGCCGCCCGCCCTCGATCACCAGCGCGCGGCTGTCATCGACCTTCGGCCGACACCAGTTCTCACCCCGCGCCAGATCGGCCAGCGCCACGCTGAGGTCCAGTTCGGCCAAGGCCCGGGCAGCGGTGAACAATCGGTCGGAAACACCAAGAATGGCCTCACTCAGCCAGGAATAGAGCCGCTTTTCGATCTCGATCGCCCGCCCCCCGGCATTGAGGATCTTCGTCTCCATCTCGGACAGGGGCACCGTGGTAAACCGCACCTGGTTGGCCGTGGTCTGGCGATGCTTGAATGCGTCGTTCCCGTGCATCTTCTCGGCATGGGTTGCCGTCACCTCGACGAAATAGCCCAGCACGTTGTTGTGCTTGATCTTCAGGCTCTGAATACCTGTTTCGCGCTGATATTCCGCCTGCATCGCGGCAATCACCCCGCGCCCTTCGTCCCGCAGCCGGCGGCAGTCGTCCAGTTCCTCGTCAAACCCTTCTGCGATGAAGCCGCCATCGCGCGCCAAGAGCGGCGGCTCGGCCACCAGCGCCCGGTCCAGCAGGTCGAGCAGTTCCCCGTGCCCCTCCAAGTCATCCACCGCCCCGGCCAGAAGCCCAGGCAGCTCCTCCCCGGCCAGCGACGCGGCTATCGCCTCGGCCTGGATCAACGCATTTCGCACCGCGGCAAGGTCGCGCGGCCCGCCCCGCTCCAACCCCAGCCGCGACAGCGCACGGTCAAGGTCCGGCACGCGCCGCAGCGCCTCGCGCAGATTGTCCGCGATTCGACCCTGATCCAGCGCAAATTGCACCGCATCGAGCCTGTCGCGCACCACCTCCAGCACCCGTGAGGGCGACGACAACCGCCGCTCCAGCAATCGCGCGCCCCCGGCCGTCACCGTCCGGTCGATCGCCGCCAGGAGCGAACCCTGCCGCCTGCCCGAAAGCGACCGGGTCAACTCGAGATTGGCCCGTGTGGCGGCGTCGATCTGCATCACCCGCGCAGCACCTTCGCGCACCGGCGCGCGCAGGATCGGCAACTTGCCTTTCTGCGTGATCTCGAGCCATTCGACAATCGCCCCCATGGCCGACAGCTCCGCCCGCCCGAACGCCCCGAACGCATCGAGCGCGCCAACGTCGAACAGCGCCTTGAGCCGCTTTTCCGCCGACCCGGAATCAAATGCCGACCGGGCCAATGGCGTCAACGACGCCCCCGATTCAGTCACTATTCCGGCCAGATCGCCCTCTTTCGCCTCCGACACCACCACTTCCGACGGCATCAGCCGCGCCAGTTCCGGCCCCAGCCGCACCGGCGCAAGCGGCATTACGTGAAACGCCCCCGTCGAGATATCCACCCAGGCCAGCGCCGCCTCGTCCCTGACCTCGGCATAGGCGGCGAGGTAATTGTGCCGCCGCGCTTCCAGCAGGCTTTCCTCGGTCAGCGTCCCTGGCGTGACAAGCCGCACCACCTCGCGCCGCACCACCGCTTTCGATCCGCGCTTCTTTGCCTCGGCCGGGTCTTCCATCTGTTCGCAGACCGCCACCCGAAACCCCTTGCGGATGAGCGTGAGCAGATACCCCTCGGCCGAATGCACCGGCACCCCGCACATCGCGATATCCTCATCGAGATGTTTGCCCCGCTTGGTCAGCGCGATATCCAGCGCCTCGCTCGCCGCCACCGCATCGTCAAAAAAGAGCTCATAGAAATCGCCCATCCGGTAGAACAGGAGCGCCCCGGGATACTGCGCCTTGATCTCCAGGTACTGCGCCATCATTGGCGTGACTGCGGATTTTGCGGATGTCACGAAAGCCCCCCGGTTTCCCTTTTGCCGACCTTACAAACCCCGCTCGCGACGCGAAAGGGCTTGTTTGTGTTGAGACGCGCCCCGGCCCCGTGTAAGAGACCCGGACCCCAGCCGAGGCGAACCCGATGTCCAAGACCAAGTACACCCGCGAAGACGCGCTGCAATTCCATCTCGAACCCACCCCGGGAAAATGGGAGGTGCAGGCCACCGTTCCCATGACCACCCAGCGCGACCTGTCGCTCGCCTATTCCCCCGGCGTGGCCGTGCCCTGCGAGGATATCGCCGAAAACCCCGAGCTCGCCTATGATTACACCAACAAGGGCAACCTCGTCGCGGTGATCTCGAACGGCACCGCGGTCCTGGGGCTTGGCAATCTCGGCGCCTTGGGCTCAAAGCCGGTGATGGAGGGCAAGGCGGTGCTCTTCAAACGCTTCGCTGATGTCAATTCGATCGACATCGAGCTCGACACAGAAGACCCGCAGAAATTCATCGACGCGGTCAAGCTGATGGGCCCAACCTTCGGCGGCATCAACCTCGAAGACATCAAGGCCCCCGAATGCTTCATCATCGAGCAGACGCTCAAGGAAGCGATGGACATACCCGTCTTTCACGACGACCAGCACGGCACCGCCGTGATCTGCGCCGCCGGGCTCATCAACGCGCTGCATCTCTCGGACAAGAAGATCGAGCATTGCCGCATCGTCCTCAACGGCGCGGGGGCCGCCGGTATCGCCTGTATCGAACTGCTCAAGCGCATGGGCGCCAGGCATGAAAACTGCATCGTCTGCGACACCAAGGGCGTGATCTGGCAGGGCCGGACCGACGGCATGAACCAGTGGAAATCCGCCCATGCCGTCAACACCGAGCTACGCACCCTCGAAGAGGCGATGAACGGCGCCGACGTGTTCCTGGGCGTGTCGGTCAAGGGCGCGGTGACGCCCGCCATGGTCGCCTCGATGAACGACAACCCGGTCATCTTCGCCATGGCCAACCCCGACCCCGAAATCACTCCCGAAGAGGCACACGAGGTCCGCGAAGACGCCATCATCGCCACCGGGCGCAGCGATTATCCCAACCAGGTCAACAACGTCCTGGGCTTTCCCTATCTCTTTCGCGGCGCGCTCGACATCCACGCACGCGCCATCAATGACGAGATGAAGATCGCCTGTGCCGAGGCATTGGCCAAACTCGCCCGCGAGGATGTGCCCGACGAGGTCGGCATGGCCTATGGCCGAAAGTTGAGCTTTGGCAGAGACTACATCATCCCCACCCCGTTCGATCCGCGCCTCATTCACACCATCCCGCCCGCCGTGGCGCGCGCGGGCATGCAGACCGGCGCGGCCCGGCGCCCGATCATCGACATGGACGCCTACGAGCTCACCCTCAAGAGCCGGATGGACCCCACCGCCTCGATCCTGCGCAGCCTCAACGCCCGTGCCCGCGCCGCCCAGGCCACGATGATCTTTGCCGAAGGCGACGACCCTCGCGTGCTGCGCGCCGCCGTGCAATATCAACGCTCCGGGCTGGGCCATGCGCTCATCGTCGGGCGCGAATCCGATGTCAGGGCCAAGCTCACCGAAGAGGGGCTGGCCGACGCGGTGGACGAGCTTGAGATCGTCAATGCCGCCAACACGCCGCATCTGGCCGATTACAAGGAATTCCTGTACCAGCGGCTGCAACGCAAGGGCTTTGACCGCCACGACATCCACCGCCTCGCCGCGCGTGACCGGCACGTATTCTCGGCGCTGATGCTGGCCCATGGCCATGGAGACGCGCTTGTGACGGGCGCGACCCGCAAGTCGGCCCATGTCCTCGATCTGGTCAACCACGTCTTTGACACCGACGCCGCCCATGGCGCCGTGGGCGTGACCGCGGTGTTGCACAAGGGCCGGATCGTTCTGATCGCCGACACGCTGGTGCATGAATGGCCCGACGAAGAGAACCTTGCCACCATCGCCATGCGCGCCGCCGATGTCGCCCGCCATCTCGGGCTCGAACCCCGCGTCGCCTTTGCCAGCTTCTCGACCTTCGGCTATCCACGCTCGGAACGAGCCGAGAAAATGCACCTCGCCCCCGAGGTTCTCGACCGGCGCGGCGTCGATTTCGAGTACGAGGGAGAAATGACGGTCGATGTGGCGCTCAATGCGCAGGCGCAACAGAATTACCCGTTCTCGCGCCTCACCGGCCCGGCCAACATCCTCGTCGTGCCCGCGCGCCATTCGGCCTCGATCTCGGTCAAGCTTATGCAGGAAATGGCCGGCGCCACCGTGATCGGCCCGATTCTCGCAGGCGTGGACAAGTCGATCCAGATCTGCTCATCCAACTCGACCGTGAACGACATTCTCAACATGTCGGTGCTGGCCGCCTGCAAGGTCGGCTGACCGGTTCAGCCGGTAAAGGGTGCCGCGCTTCCCCAAAGCTCGCGCACCTTGTCGTCACGCCCACAGGCCTCGCGATAGAACTTGTAGGCGGATGCCTTGCTCTTGGGCCCGGCTCGCGTCAGGACCAGTTCCTTGCTCTTGTAATAGTCCTGGTGGTAATCCTCCGCGACCCAGAATTTCCGGGCCTCCAGGACCGGCGTCACGATCTTCTGGCCCAGCTCCGCCTGCGCCTCGGCCTTTACCTCTTCGGCAAGTGCCTTTTCCGCATTGTCAGAGACGAAAATCGCCGTGCGATAGCTCTCGCCCCGGTCACAGAACTGCCCGTCCGCATCGGTCGGATCAATCGAGCGAAAGAACATTTCCAAGAGTTGCTCGCGGCTCACCTCATCGGCGTCAAACGTGATCTCCGCGGCCTCGTAATGCCCGGTTCCCCCGCGCGTGACCTGCTTGTAGGTGGGGTTGTCCACGTCGCCGCCGGTATAGCCGGACACGACCTCGATCACGCCCTCAACACGCTCGAAATCGGCCTCGACACACCAGAAGCACCCGCCCGCCACCACCAGCGTTTCGCGTGGCCCGGCCTCGGCCCGTGCGCATTGCAGCAGAACCGCAACCCCGATCAACAGGCTCAGTGCAAACGGCTTCATATCCTTCATCGACAGCATCACAGATACCTCCTTTCACCACAATGCCGCGAACCCCTGGCCCCGCCAATCCCCCGAAATGCGAAATCACGCACAGGTGAGGGCGCGTGACCCCTTGGCATCGCGCCTCAAATCGCTAGCGTTCCACTCAAAGGAGACCGCGATGCAAGACCACGTCACCACCCATCAGGCCCAGGAGGACGCCCGCAACGAAGAGATCCTCATCTGGCTCAACGGCCGCCTTGTCCCCAAGGCACAGGCCATGGTCAGTGTTTACGACTCCGGCTTCATGCTGGGCGACGGCGTGTGGGAGGGGCTGCGCCTCTACAACGGCACATGGGCCTTTCTGGGTGAACACATGGACCGCCTGTTCGAAGCCGCCAAGGCCATCGACCTCGACATCGGCATGACCCGGGACGAGGTGATTTCCGCCTTGTTAGAGACACAAAAAGCAAATGGCATGACCACCGATGCCCATGCCCGCCTGATGGTCACGCGCGGGGTGAAGACCCGCCCGTTCCAGCATCCTTCGCTCTCGCGACAAGGGCCGACCGTGACGATCATCATGGAGCATTCCAAACCATCGATACCCCGCCCTATCCGCCTTGCCACCGTGCCGCATATCCGCGGCCTGCCGATGACGCAGGATCCGAAGCTCAACTCCCATTCGAAGCTCAACTGCATCCTCGCCTGTATCGCCGCCGAAAAGGCCGGCGCCGACGAGGCGCTGATGCTCGATATCCACGGCTTCGTGAACACCACCAACGCCTGCAACTTCTTCATTGTCCGCAAGGGCGCGGTCTGGACCAGCACGGGCGATTACTGCATGAACGGCATCACCCGGCAAAAGATCATCGACCTTTGCCGCGAAAACGACATCCCCGTCCATGAACGCAACTTCTCCCTCGTCGATACCTATGGCGCCGACGAGGCGTTCCTCACCGGCACGTTCGGCGCCCAGACCCCTGTGGGCGAGATCGACGGCCGGCAGATCGGCACCGGCGACATGGGCCCCGTCACACTGCGCCTGCGCACGCTTTACAAGGCGCTCGTCGAAAAGGAGAGCGCCTGATGCGCATCGCCATGTGGTCCGGCCCCCGCAACCTCTCGACCGCGATGATGTATTCATTCGGCGCGCGGCCAGATTTCGCGGTGATCGACGAGCCCTTCTATGCCGCCTATCTCGCGAAAACCGGCCTCGCCCATCCGATGCGCGACGCTATCCTCGCCGCGCAACCACAAGACCCCGCACAGGTCGTTGACGAATTGTCAGGCCCTGTTCCGGGCAGAAAGCCGCATTTCTATCAAAAGCACATGACCCAGCACATGCTGCCCGCGATCCCTCGCGACTGGATGTCCGAGGTGGTCAATGTCTTCCTCATCCGCCACCCCGCCCGCGTGGTCGCCAGTTTCGGCGCGAAATACGACAACCCCACGCTGGGTGACATCGGCTTTGCACGGCAGGCCGAGCTTTTCGATCACACCCGCGCTTTGGGGCAGCCCCCCATCGTGATCGACAGTGCCGACATCCGCCGCGACCCCGAGGCGATGCTGCGCAAACTCTGCGAGGCAATCGGGCTGCCCTTCGATCCGGCGATGCTCTCCTGGCCAGCGGGCGGCCACAAGGATGATGGCGTCTGGGCACCGCATTGGTATGGCTCGGTTCACCGATCGACCGGCTTTGCCGCGGCCGAGGGCCCGCTCCCCGAACTGCCCCCGGACCGCGCCGCACTGGCCCGCGATGCGCTCCCGTTTTACGAAAGATTAGCCGAAGTTAAGATTTGATTGCCAAAATCGACCGCGCGCCCGGTTAACCCCGGAATTCCGCGTTAGCGGCATACGCAAAACAGCCGGGGGGTGCACGCATATCACCCCCCTTTGCCCCGAGACCCGAGGCACTGTTAACCACCGGCAATCATTCGCCGCCGACCCGGTTCTTGCGCATCGCCAACAGCCGCAAGCGCAACGCGTTGAGCTTGATGAACCCGGCCGCGTCCTTCTGATCATAGGCGCCCGCGTCATCCTCGAAGGTCACGTGTTCCTCCGAGTAAAGCGAATACTCCGACCAGCGCCCGACCGTCCGGGCCAAGCCCTTGTAAAGCTTCAATCTTACCGTGCCGGTCACGTAGTCCTGGCTCTTGTCGATCAGCGCCTGAAGCATCTCGCGCTCGGGGCTGAACCAGAAGCCGTTATAGATCAGTTCCGCATATTGCGGCATGATCTGATCCTTGAGATGCATCGCGCCGCGGTCCATCGTGATGCTCTCGATCCCGCGATGCGCCTCGAGCAATATGGTGCCGCCGGGCGTTTCATAGATGCCGCGGCTCTTCATCCCGACGAATCGCCCCTCGACAAGATCAAGCCGCCCGATCCCGTGCTTGCGCCCATATTCATTCAATGTTGTCAGCACCTTGGCAGGACTCATCGCCACGCCATTGATGCTCACCGCGTCGCCTTTTTCAAACCCGATCTCGATGAATTCCGGCTGATCCGGCGCATCCTCGGGATGCACCGTGCGCTGGTAAACATAGTCCGGCGCATCGACGGCCGGATCTTCCAGCACCTTGCCCTCGGACGAGGTGTGCAAGAGGTTGGCATCGACCGAGAACGGCGCCTCGCCGCGCTTGTCCTTGGCGATGGGAATCTGGTTTTTCTCTGCGAAATCAAGCAGCTTGGTGCGCGAGGTCAGATCCCATTCGCGCCATGGCGCGATCACCTTGATGTCGGGGTTAAGGGCATAGGCCGCCAGCTCGAACCGCACCTGGTCATTGCCCTTGCCCGTCGCCCCATGCGCCACTGCATCGGCGCCGGTCTCCGCCGCGATCTCGATCAAACGCTTGGAAATCAGGGGACGCGCGATCGAGGTGCCCAGCAGGTAGAGCCCCTCGTAAACCGCGTTCGCCCGGAACATCGGAAACACGAAATCGCGCACGAACTCCTCGCGCACATCCTCGATATAGATGTTCTCGGGCTTGATCCCCAACATCTCGGCCTTTTCCCGCGCCGGCTCAAGCTCTTCACCCTGGCCCAGGTCGGCGGTAAAGGTCACGACCTCGCAACCATATTCGGTCTGGAGCCATTTCAGGATGATCGACGTATCAAGGCCCCCGGAATAGGCCAGCACAACTTTCTTCGGCGCGGACATCGCTGTTCCCCTCGTTTGTTTGACCGCGCGATAAAGGGTTTTCCGCGGCAGGGCAAGGCGCAGGGCTTGCCTGCATCCGCGCTCTGCGCCACACAGGACGAATGAGCTTTCGACAGGATTTCCATATCCGGGCCCGTGCGGCCGAACGCGCCATGCGGCAGGTGTTTCCCGAAACACCGCTGCAACGCAACGTTCACCTTTCCGAAAGATTCGGCTGCGATCTTTACCTCAAGCGCGAGGATCTTTCGCCGGTGCGATCCTACAAGTTGCGTGGTGCGTTCAACGCCATGCGCAAGGTTCTGGATGCAGCACCCACGTCGCGGCTCTTCGTCTGCGCCTCTGCGGGCAACCACGCGCAGGGGGTGGCCTTCATGTGCCAGCATTTCGGCGTGCGGGGCGTAATCTTCATGCCGGTGACAACACCGCAACAGAAGATCCAGAAAACCCGCATCTTCGGCGGCGACACGATCGAGATTCGCCTGACCGGCGACTATTTCGATGACACGCTGGCCGAGGCGCAGCACTTTTGCGCAACCGAGGGCGGGCATTTCCTCGCCCCTTTTGACGACGACGACGTGATCGAGGGGCAGGCTTCGGTTGCCGTGGAAATCGCCGACCAGTTCGACGGCGCCCCCGATCGCATCGTCCTGCCCGTCGGCGGTGGCGGGCTTTCGGCCGGCGTGTGCCAGTACTTCGGCGATGCTGTACACTACAGCTTCGTCGAGCCAGAGGGCGGTGCCAGCCTCGCTGCCGCGATCCGCGCCGGTGGGCCGGCCACACTCGAAAAGGTCGATAGTTTCGTCGACGGAGCCGCTGTCGCAAGGATCGGGCAATCACCCTTCAAAACCCTGAAAAATATCAACATATCAGATGTTTATGCAGCACCCGAAGATCGCATCTGCACCACGATCCTCGACATGCTGAATGTCGAGGGCATCGTCCTTGAACCGGCCGGCGCCTTGGCTGTCGATGCACTGATCGACATGGCCGACCAGATCGCGGGAAAGCGCGTCGTTTGCATCACCTCTGGCGGAAATTTCGATTTCGAACGCCTTCCCGAGGTCAAGGAGCGCGCCCAGCGCTTTTCCGGGGTCAAGAAGTATTTCATCCTGCGCCTTCCCCAACGCCCCGGCGCATTGAAGGAATTTCTCAATGTCCTCGGCCCCTCGGACGATATTGCGCGCTTCGAATACCTCAAGAAATCAGCGCGGAATTTCGGATCGGTCTTGATCGGGATCGAGACCACGAAACGGGAAAACTTCGACACGCTGTTCTCCCGGCTGGACGAGGTGGGCTTCACCTACAGGGACATCACCAACGACAATATCCTGGCCGAGTTCCTGATCTGACATGATGAGCCAACAGTGGCACCCGGCTTCACGCTGTGTCGTTATTTTCCAGTGTTTTCAGGAAAGTGGCTTTGGAGGCATCATAAGTCTGGATGACCTCGCACAGATCGATCGACGTGTAATCCCCGGCGGCAGAGGCCGCCTCGCCCTTGGCGCAAAGTTCGGAGAAGGCGGTGAAACCAAGGTTCAGCGCACTGCCTTTGAGAAAATGCAAACAGCATTCGAGCTTGTCCGCGGGCAAGCCGGCGCGAAGCCTTTCCATGGCCTCTTCCACTTCTTCAAGAAACAGCTCGACGACTTCATCGAAATCCTCTTGACCGATGTCGTTGCGAAGTTCAGCTATCTTGTCCCAGTCAATCATGGCTCGTCTCGAAAGAGTGTTGGCATGGTCGAAACATGCCGCAACAATGTTAATCGATCCTTTTCACCTGGCCGAAACATCAGTCTGAATCGATTGTGAGTTAACGTTCACCCAACGTTAAATTCCATGCTGCTATGCCAGTTGAAATATTCCTTCGGGACTTTTCGAAACAGGCTGGCCAATGACACGAACGCCACGATTGGATGCCCCGCCCCTCAACGGAACGGCATCGGTGCACGATCGGGCGCCACGCGTTCTTGTCGTCGATGACAGCCGCCTGCAACGCCATATCCTCAAGGCATCGCTCAAACGCTGGGGCTACGAGGTGCTCGAAGCAGAGTCCGGGCACGATGCGATCGGTATCTGCAAAGACATCGAACCCGACATGGTGATCAGCGACTGGATGATGCCGGGCATGAACGGGCTGGAGTTCTGCAAGGCTTTCCGCGCAATGGATCGAGAAAGCTATGGCTATTTCATTCTCCTCACATCAAAGAGCGAAAAGAACGAAGTGGCGCATGGACTCGACAACGGTGCCGACGATTTTCTGACGAAACCGGTGAATGCGGCCGAATTGCGCGCGCGTCTCAACGCCGGCGAACGTATCCTGCGAATGGAACGTGAACTCACGGAAAAGAACCGCCTCATCAAACATGCGCTCGAGAAAATTCAATCGCTCTATTACTCGATCGACAGTGACCTGATCGAAGCCAAGAAGCTCCAGCAATCGCTCATCCGCGAGCGTTTTCGCGATTTCGGCTGCGCACAGGTCTCGCTCATGTTGCATCCAAGCGGGCACGTTGGGGGTGATCTCGTCGGGTTTTTTCCAGTGAACGAAACAAGGATCGGCCTGTTTTCCATCGATGTGTCCGGACATGGAATCAGCTCGGCCCTGATGACAGCACGGCTGGCCGGCTATCTTTCATCCACCGCGCCCGAACAGAACATCGCGATAAGGGCCATTGCCGGTGGAGGGCAGGATTCAATCAGCCCGGCCAGGGTGGTCGAAAACCTCAACCGCCTCGTCCTGGACGAAATGGATACCGAGCACTATTTCACCCTTCTCCTCGCTGATGTCGACCTTGCAAGCGGGCATGTGCGAATGGCACAAGCCGGGCATCCACATCCGCTGGTCCAGCGCGCAGATGGCACAATCGAACAGGACGGGCCCGGAGGGCTGCCGGTCGGGCTGTTTCCCGGTGCCTCCTACGAGGAATTCTCCGTCACCCTCCAATCAGGTGATCGGCTCATGATCTTTTCGGACGGTATCACCGAATGTCCGGACCCCGATGGCGTGCTGCTCAACGAGCAAGGCCTGGAGAGCATGCTTCATCGGCTTGCCGATATGCGGGGCACCACCCTGCTCGAATCGGTGATCTGGAACCTTTCGGAATTCGCCGGTAATGGCGATTTTCCCGATGATGTCTCGGCGGTCCTGTTCGAATATCAACGACTCGCAAGGTAACGCGCAATGAACATCCTGTCCCCCGCATTGCCAAGCTCCCGAGCGGCGAGGTCCGCGCCCATCCACACTGGAACATGATCCTCCTCGGACGCATCAGAAAGCGGCCGCACCGGTCGTGCAATGAAAACCTCGCACAGCTTTTCGGCCCAAAGATCGTATTCCGGCATATATGTGAAACGCCGAAACGCCCCGAGTCTCCGGGGCGATGCGATCTTCCAACCGGTTTCCTCGAACACTTCACGGTGCAAGGCATGAAGTGGCGACTCCCCGTCCTCGACACCTCCACCCGGCAATTGCAGTTCCTCGAAGGGCGCCATCTGAAACGTCAGGAGAACATCTCGACCAAATGGCAAGATCGCATAGACGCCGCGTCGTAAGACATGCCGCCGTAACCGTGTTGGCGGCGCACCGATCCTGCGTATCATGGGGTTTCCCTTGGACCTTCCATTGCCGCTCCTATATTCACGCGGTATGCCAAGGATCGGCCGCTAAGGAAACCCCATGACTTTCGGAACTAAAATCGCCTGGGACGACTCGGTTTTGCCGTTCCAACTCGACAATTCAGATATTCGCGGACGCGTCGCACGGCTTGACCGAACACTTGAGGGTATTCTTGCCCAGCACGACTATCCCCCGGTCGTCGAGGCGTTGGTCGCGGAAATGGCCCTGTTGACTGCCCTTATCGGGCAGACGATCAAAATGCGCTGGAAACTCTCGCTTCAGGTTCAATCGAACGGTCCCGTGCGCATGATTGCCACTGACTTCTTTGGCCCGTCCAACGAGGGCGAACCCGCACAACTTCGGGCCTATGCCAGCTTTGACCGCGAAAAACTGGGAAAAGGCCGGCCATTCGAGCAAGTCGGGGAAGGATATTTTGCGATCCTGATCGACCAGGGCAAGGGGATGACGCCCTATCAAGGCATCACGCCACTTGCCGGTGACTCTATTGCGTCCTGCGCTGAAGCCTATTTTGCTCAATCTGAGCAGTTGCCAACCCGGTTTTCACTTGGTTTCGGAAAATCCACCGAGGCAAGAGGCGTGGAACACTGGCGCGCTGGTGGCGTCATGCTTCAGCACATGCCAAAAGCCTCGCCGCTTGCGAAGGTTCAGGAGGGTTCGGGCAAGAAAGGGCTCTTGCAGGCGAACGACTTGGTCGATGGTGAAGACGGGGAAAACTGGAACCGCGCCAACCATCTTCTCGATACGGTGGATGAGATTGAACTCGTCGGCCCGACGATATCGCCCGCCGACCTTCTGGTCCGCCTGTTTCACGAAGAGGCGCCACGTGTATATGATGCACAGCCCGTACGCTTCGGCTGTACCTGTTCCGAAGATCGCGTCAGGCAGAGTCTTTCGATTTATTCGGCCAAGGATATCGAGAAAATGACCACTGAAGAGGGCCGGGTAACAGCTGATTGCCAGTTCTGCGGTCGCCACTACGATCTCGATCCCAAAACGCTCGGCTTCGAGGCACAGGAGCAATCGGATGGAAAAACATGATCCTTTCGGTATAATCCGAGCTGCCTTGGGTCGCCAGGGACGCCCATCGTCCGACTTCGACCTGAACCCCGATACTGTTCTGCCAGAAGGACGCCAACTGCGTCCCGCTGGCGTGCTGGTTCCACTTGCAGAAGAACGCGGCGACCTGCATGTCATCCTGACCAAAAGATCATCCGCGCTCAAACATCATCCGGGGCAGATCGCTTTCCCTGGTGGCAAGGTCGAGCCCGGCGATGCCGACGAAGCAGCAGCCGCGTTGCGAGAAGCGCAGGAAGAAATCGGCCTCCACCCCTCGAATGTCGAGGTTTTCGGGACGCTGCCAAGACATGAAACCGTTACCAGTTTCATGGTGACCCCGGTCATCGGCCGAGTCATAGAGCCCTTTGACGCCCGCCCTCAACCCGAAGAGGTCGAGGAGATTTTCTCGGTTCCACTTTCACATTTCGCCAATATTGAGCGATTCTCGGTTCAATCGCGCCGCTGGCTCGGACAACGTAGATACTACTACACGGCGCCCTTTGGCCCTTACTATGTCTGGGGCGCCACTGCGCGTATCCTGCGCGGACTGGCCGAACGGATGGCAGGTTGATGCATATCCCCGGCGATTGGTTCAGAAACGCTGATACGCAGTCGGTTTGCAGCGCATTGACCGAAGCAGGATACCAGGCGCTCTTTGTCGGCGGTTGTGTCCGCAATGCACTTCTCGGCACGGTGGTCAGCGACATCGACATCGCCACGGATGCCACGCCCGAGACCGTCACCATGCTGGGAGAAAATGCCGGCTTCAAAGTCATTCCAACCGGAATAGACCATGGCACCGTGACCGTGGTGTCCGGCGGAATTCCTCACGAAATCACGACTTTCCGCCGCGATGTCGAAACCGATGGTCGCCACGCGGTGATCGCATACGCCGACAATGTCACCGATGATGCGCGGCGGCGGGATTTCACGATGAACGCGCTCTATGCCGATCCTGATGGCAAGATCATTGATCCGCTTGGCAGCCTTGCCGATCTTGAGGCCCGGCGCGTCCGCTTCATCGAAGATCCGGTCGAGCGGATCCGCGAGGATTACCTGCGCGTCTTGCGGTTTTTCCGATTTCACGCCTGGTATGGCGATGCTCAGGCCGGGATCGACCCCGTGGGCCTTGCGGCCGTGGCGGAAAACCTGGATGGCCTCAGTGCACTCTCGCGCGAGCGCGTCGGTGCCGAGATGAAGAAACTCCTGGATGCACCCGATCCAGCCCCATCTGTTGCTGCGATGCGCGCGACCGGGGTGTTGAGCATCATTCTTCCAGGCGCAGATGACCGCACCCTCGCCCCGCTTGTTCACGCCGAGGCGTCGCTTGGTATTGCGCCTGACCCAATCCGGCGGCTCGCTTGCCTCGGCGGGGAGGATGTTGCCGACCGGTTGCGCCTTTCACGAAAGGAGGCCTCGCATCTGGCCAGTTTGCAATCCGCATCCGACTTGATGAAATCGCCCGATGTTCTGGCTTATAGGCGGTCGTACGCGATCGCGCGGGATATCATCCTTCTGAACGCCTCCCTACTGGGTCAGAACCCAAATCCTGACGACCTTGAGTTGGCCCAGATGGGCGCGACGGCAAGGTTTCCCATAAGGGCGCGAGACCTGATGCCGGAGTATCAGGGCCCAGCCCTTGGGCAGCGCATGAAAGCCTTGGAAGAAGCCTGGATTGCATCGGGTTTTCAACTCTCGCGCGAGGCTCTGCTCGCGCTGCCGGACGAGAGCTGAGGTATGCAGGTTTTCAAGATCGAGCGCCTTGGCCATCAGGGTGACGGAATCGCACCGGGACCTGTCTTTGCGCCAATGACGCTTCCCGACGAAGAGGTCAGCGGATCACTTGACGGCGACCGGCTCGCAGATATTCGCGTTCTCACCCCCTCACCCGAACGGGTTTCGCCACCCTGTCGCCATTTCAAGTCCTGCGGTGGATGCCAGTTGCAGCATGCATCTGACGCTTTGGTCGCCGAGTGGAAGGTCGAAATGGTGAAACAGGCCCTGGATGCGCACGGCTTGTCCACCCATTTTCGCCCGATCATCACATCACCCGCACAATCGCGCCGGCGTGCCGTGTTTTCGGCACGACGCAACCGGAAATCCGCACTTGCCGGGTTTCATGCCCGGGCATCGAACCAGGTCATCGCCACACCGAATTGCAAACTCGTCGATCGCGCTTTGCTTGCCGGTCTAAGGGTGTCTGAACGGCTTGCAGAGCTTTGCGCGAGTCGACGGAACGAGCTGAACGTCACGGTCACGCTCTCAGATGGGGGGCTCGACGTGTCCGCAGCGGGAGGACCAGACGCCGATCGTTCAAAGCTCGTGGAGATGGCAGGCTTGGCCGAGCGTTTTGATCTTGCCCGTCTTACCTGGAACAACGAGATCATCGTCACGCGCCGTCCACCCATCCATTCTTTTGCTGGGATCGAGATCGTTCCGCCCCCCAGCGCTTTCTTGCAGGCGACAAAAGAGGGCGAAACTGCCCTCCGCGATGCGGTTCAGGAGGTCGTTTCGGGCGCGAAATCCATCATCGATCTGTTCGCCGGCTGTGGCACCTTCGCGCTCCCCTTGGCGGCGCAGGCGCGCGTTCACGCGGTTGAAGCCAGCCATGACATGGTACAGACGCTCAACAAGGGTTGGCGCAACGGAAACGATTTGAGGCAAGTCACAAGCGAAACGCGCGACCTTTTTCGAAATCCAGTCCGCGCCGATGAACTCTCGTACCTCGACGCCTGCGTTATCGATCCTCCGCGCGCCGGGGCTCGAGCACAAGTCCACGAGCTTGCCCGCGCGAGTATCGCAAGAATCGCCTATGTCTCTTGTAATCCGCGTACCTTTGCCCGTGATGCCGCCGCATTGATCGACGCCGGATATGAACTCGACTGGGTCCAGGTCGTCGATCAGTTTCGCTGGTCCACGCATGTTGAACTTGCGTCATCGTTCACTCTCACATCGGCGTGAGCCGCAAAATAATGAGAAGGGCGTCGCCGCTACTGTAGTAGGATGCCAAAAACCGTGGGGCAGCAAGATGCAGATCATCAGGTTTCTCGTACTTGCACTGGCTCTGGCCGGACTTGCAGGATGCGCGTCGAAATTCCGAACTTATAATGGCCCCGAAGTTACACATGTTGTTGTAAACAAAGGCGATCGGGCGCTGTATCTTCTCCATCACGACGGGGTTCTGAAATCCTATCGTGTCGGTTTGGGCTTCGCGCCCAAGGGTCACAAACGCTTCGAAGGCGATGGAAGAACACCCGAGGGAACATACGTTATCGACCGACGCAATCCGAACAGCGAATTCCATCTATCCATCGGTGTCTCCTATCCGAACGAAGTCGACCGCGCCTATGCCAGTTCAAAGGGGCGCGATCCTGGTGGTGATATCTTTATTCACGGTCGCCCTTGGAAAAACCGAAGGGGTAGCCAGGACTGGACCGCTGGATGCATCGCAGTCACCAACAGTGAGATGGAAGAGATTTACGCGATGGTTCGAAACGGGACACCGATCACGATCAACCCCTGAAGGCTCATGCCTTCAGGATCCCATGATCATGGTCCACCAGATCTTGCCACTTTGTTCCTGAAACCACGCAAACCCAAGCTTTGTGGCGCGCTCGTCAAGGATGATCCGTCGCGTATCCTCCTGCTCCATCCATGCGCCAAGCGTTTCCAATTCCGTCTCGTAAGTCTCGGAAATCAGTTCACCCAGCATCTCGCCCTCATACCCGACACGCTGAACCCGGTCGACCGGAGAAGAACCGTCAGATCCAAAATGCCAAGGCCGGCTCTGGACCGACATGTCCCTCGAATGCGTTGCCGCCGCTGCATTCAGCTTCGAATCAAGCTCAACGCTCGGAGCGCCGGCGGCTTGTCGCAAGGCATTCACCGAATCAAGGACACGAAACTGGATCTGCGCAGTTGATCCGACAGATATGCGGTACAATCTTGGAAGGGGCTTTCCATCCGCGCCGAGTTGTGGCGTCGTGGTTGTAGCGCATGCTTGCAGCAGGAAAAGGCATGCAAGCAGAAAACCAAAGTGTCGATTCATGGTACCATCCCAGTTCTATTTCCCAGCCATAGCTTGACCATGCCACCTTTCAAACCCACAACGAGGTGTGTTGGCTTCCATGACGCTTGTTTGATTTGCGACTGCGTCTTTCAGGCAATATGATGCGACGCTATCTACCGGCGACATGAAGAGGACGCAATGAACCGTAACCCGATGCATAACATGAATCGCCGTAGTTTTGTTGCCGGCGGTGCTGCGATGCTTTCCACTCCGGCCATCGCGCAGAACATTGACGAAGAGGAAACGGTAGAGGTCGAACGTGACCTCAGCGAAGTGGTGCGGCGCAATATTTCAAGCTTTCGTTCGCTCGACTGGCAGCCTTATTTCCAGAATCTGAGCAATGGTGCGATCCTGGTCGACATCTCTTCGCGTGCACTTCATTTCTGGTCGGAAGATGAAGCAACCTACAAGCTCTATCCGACCAGCGTCCCGCTTACCGAAGACCTGACCCGCCTCGGTCGAACCAAGGTCGTTCGCAAGGTCGTCGGCCCAAGCTGGCGCCCGACACCCGCCATGAAAGAGCGCAATCCCGAATGGCCCGATTTCGTAGGCCCCGGCCCGGATAACCCGCTCGGCACACATGCGCTTTATCTTAGCTGGACATATTACCGCATCCACGGCACGCATGACACCCGCAAGATTGGCCGTCGATCCTCCAACGGGTGCATCGGTCTTTTCAACGAACATATCTCGGAGCTTTTCGAACTGACCAAAGTTGGCACACAAGTGTTGCTAATTTGACGACATTTCGACTGCCACGGGTTGCTCGCGTGCAAGATGGGTTTGCAATCTTTCAGGTTTGCTGATTATACGGTTGCACGAGGTAAGTCTTGAGTGCTTGCCATCTGTCATGATGCCTGATGGTGGGCGAATATCTGGAGGATAACATGAAGAAACTTGTTCTGGCTGCCGCTCTGACTGCTGCCGCTTCGACTGCATATGCCGGTTCGATGGACGACCCAGTGATTGAAGAGCCCGTCATCGTGGAAGAGACTGCAAGCTCGTCGGCTGGCGGCATCATCATTCCGCTGCTCGTTCTGGCCGCGATCGTTGCTGTTGCAGCAGACTGATTGCAGCAACACCTAGACAAGGAAAAGGCGGTGGATGAAACCACCGCCTTTTTCAGTTTTCAAGCGCCCGGCAAATATCAACCGATCCAACCTTTCAGGTTGTCCGTTATGATGTCCGATAGAACGTCTATGTGTGCTGGTTCAGCGTTGAGGCACGGAATATAGAGAAAGCTCTCTCCACCCGCTTCAACAAAGCTCTCCTGAATTTCTTCATTGATTTCTTCCAGCGTCTCGATGCAGTCGGCGGAAAAGGCTGGCGCTATGACTGCGATGTTCTTTTTGCCTTCTTCTCGGGCAAGTCGCGCAACTTCCTCAACGGTGTAGGGTCTCAACCATTCCTCGGGACCAAAGACAGACTGGAACGTGGTTGCAATCTTGTCATCCGCCCAACCCAACCGCTCTTTCAAGAGCCTTGTCGTCTTCTGGCACTGACAATGGTAGGGATCACCCTCCATCAGATAACGTTTCGGCATCCCGTGGTATGAGACGACCAACAGGTCAGGGGTGATTTCCGCCTTAGAATACGCAGCTTCGACCGATTGCGCGAGCGCATCAATATATTGCGGATTGTCAAAATAGGCCGGAACAGTGCGCGCAGCGGGTTGCCATTTTTCCTTCATGAGCGCGCGAAAGAATTCGTCATTCGCTGTGCCACTCGTGGCGCCAGCATAGTGCGGATAAAGCGGGAAGAAGAGAAGCTTCGTACAGCCTCTTGCAACCATTTCGCGCACCTTGGATCTGGTCGAGGGATTGCCGTAGCGCATGCAGAAATCAACCTCGACATCTTCACCAAATCTCTTGGTGATCTCCTCAGAAATCGCTTTGGTCTGTTCCTTTGTAATGGTCATCAAAGGGCTTTCGCCCTTATCTTCATTCCAGATCGACTTGTAAGCGGCCCCACTGGAAAACGGTCGCTTTGTCAGGATGATGAGTTGCAAGAGTGGCTGCCACTTCCAGGCCGGATAATCGATCACGCGCTGGTCTGACAGGAACTCGTTCAGGTAGCGCCGCATCGACCAGTAATCATAACCATCGGGCGTTCCAAGGTTTGCTATGAGTACGCCAATTCTCTGCCGTGGTATCGCGGGATGATCAGCTGCCGCATGCTCGGGAACCTTCAGATCTGAATCTTCGTCTTTCATCGCCTGCCCCTGATGGAAAAGTTCTTTGGAACAGATATGCCTTTGAAGAACCAGATCAATCTTTAAGTGGGTTTTCTTTTACGTTCAGTGCTTCGGCCAAACGCGCCTGTGCAGAACCGGGCCGCAAGGGCTGTGGCTGGTCAGCATCAGGTGCCCAGCCAAGCAAGAATATCAACTCGAAGGTTGCGATCAGGCGCCCGTCATCTCCAGCATGGGAATCCCGGTAGATACTCTCAGCACGGTCAAGAATCTCTCGCCTTGTCATGTGCTTGAGACGACCGGCCAATGCGTTTGTTTCACCCATGCCGCGAAGATCACGGACCAGATCCGCCAATGACTCGTAGCTTGCACGAATGGTCACACTATCGGCAACTGGCAGCGCAAAACCTGCCCGTTGCAACAATCCGCCAAGATCCCGGATCTCGGCCATCGGAGCAACGCGAGGGGAGAGGCCGCCCACCACGTCGGCCTCGGCCTGCGCGATCGCTGCGCGCAGTTCCGCAAGGGTCTGCCCGCCGAAAAGAACACCTAGAAAAAGACCATCGGGCCGCAACGCGTGGCGGCTCTGGATCAATTGGCCCACAGGATCATTCGCCCAGTGTAGCGCCATCGCGTGAACGACCAGATCATGGGCCCCAGCTTCAAGCAAAAGCGTATCGTCGTCCGCGATCTGTGGTGCATTCGGGATCAGATCGCACCAAAAATCACCCTGCCCCGACACGACAACCGGCTCGTTAAACACTTTGTTAACCACCCCCAAGCGATCCTTGAGCTCATCGAACGCGATTTCATGGACAAAGTTCACCGGTGCGTTTGCCGCACGGCGTCGATTTCGCAGGACTGCTGAACGACAAGTCAGGGTGGTCGGACGGTTCATTGGATTGAGAATAGGAGCGCAAGGGTGAAGATTCAAACCGTGTTGAAGATTCTCTACCCTCCACGTTGCATCAATTGCGGTGTGATGGTCGAAACCGATTTCGGCCTTTGCGGCAAGTGCTGGCGCGATACCCCGTTCATCGAAGGCCTTTGCTGCGATCTTTGTGGCACGCCACTTCCCGGGCAGTCTTGCGAAACCGAATACTGTGACGATTGCCTCTCCGCACTGCGGCCGTGGACCAGAGGCAGGGCTGTATTTCGCTATGGCGATATCGGGCGCAAGCTTGTGCTTGCCCTCAAACACGGGGACCGACAAGAGATCGCCCGGCCTGCCGGTTTGTGGCTGGAACGCGCAGCACGGCCGATCTTGATCGAAAACATGATCATTGCGCCGATACCGCTTCACTGGACCCGGATGATCAAGCGCCGATTCAATCAATCAGCCCTTCTGGCCCGTGAACTGGCCCGGAATACCGGTCTTCCATACTGCCCGGATCTCCTCGTGCGGAACGTCCGCACGAGGAGCCTCGAAGGACAGAGGCATGAGGCTCGGTTTGAAACAGTCTCGGGCAGCATCATGCCCCACCCGGGACGACGCCACCGCATGACGGGCCGTTCGGTTCTTTTGGTCGATGACGTGATGACGTCTGGCGCGACGATGACCTCGGCCGCCGAAGCGTGCCTTGCCGCCGGCGCAAGGGATGTTTTCTCCCTAGTACTGGCACGAGTTGCAAAGCATGACTAAATCCACGACAAGCACATAGTTATGTCGAGGAAGTTGTCATGAAACCTGTGGAAATCTATACTTCTCCAATGTGCGGCTTTTGTCATGCTGCCAAACGGCTCCTGAGCCAGAAAGGCGTTCAGTTTTCGGAAGTCGACATCTGGGCAGAACCGGGGCGGAAGGCCGAAATGATGCAGCGTGCCGGAGGACGCCATACTGTACCGCAAATATTTGTCGGAGAAACCCATGTCGGTGGTTGTGATGAGCTTTATGGGCTGGAACGGGCCGGAAAGCTCGACCCGTTGTTGGAAGCATGACATGTGATGCGCGCGGCCCTGATTCAGATCACGTCGGGAGAAGACCCGGGCGCAAATCTTGACGTTGTTCGCAGCCGGCTTCGGGAAGCCAAGTCAGGCGATGCGGACTTCGCACTAACCCCTGAAGTGACCAATTGCATATCGGGCAGCCACAAGCACCAGGCCAGCGTTTTCAGTCTTCAGGAAGACGACTCGACTCTCGCAACGATCCGCGAGGACGCGCGCGCACTCGGACTGTGGGTCTTGATCGGATCACTGGGGATGCAAACGCAGGACACCGACGGACGGTTCGCCAACCGCTCCTTTCTGATCTCGCCTCAAGGGCAGATTCTTGGCCAATACGACAAGATCCACATGTTCGATGTGGATGTTTCCGAATCCGAAACCTACCGCGAATCGGCCCGCTATCGCCCCGGCGACAAGGCGGTCATCGCCGAAACCGACTTTGGCAAGGTCGGGTTGTCCATTTGCTATGATCTACGTTTCGCATATCTTTACAGGGCTTTGGCACAGGCTGGTGCAACAATCCTGACTGTTCCTTCAGCCTTCTCTCCAGTGACCGGCAAGACACATTGGGAGCCCCTGTTGCGTGCGCGGGCCATCGAGACGGGGTCGTTCGTGCTCGCCCCGGCGCAAACCGGGTTGCACTATGTCAAGAATGGCCAGGCCCGCCGCACCTATGGGCATTCCATGGCGATCTCGCCATGGGGTGACGTTCTCGTCGATGGGGGAACGGAATGCGGGATCAGCTTCGTTGACCTAAATTTGGCGCAGGTGAAACAGGCACGGCAACGCATTGCCGCGCTGACCCACGACCGGAGCTTCGACGGACCGTCGACATGAGTGACCCGAGCAATGCACTTGCCGTCGCCCTTTTCAGTGAGATCCTGACCGCGGATCAATTGATCCGGAACCGGTTGTCGCGGGTCTTGCCCAAGGGCATGGAGATCTCGCATTTTTCCGTTCTCAACCACCTTGCCCATAGTGGAGACGAACGCACGCCGGCGCAGTTGGCCAAGAGCTTCCATGTAACCAGAGGTGCGATGACCAACACGCTGGGGAAACTGGAATGGGCAGGCTACGTGCATATACGCCCCGATTGGGACGACGCACGACGCAAATGGGTCGCAATCAGTCCGGCCGGAAGGCGCGCCCGCGATGCCGCAATCGCGGCCATCGGACCCATGATCGCCGAGATGATCGGCGAGTTGGGTGACAGCAAGGTCCGCGCAGTCTTGCCGATCCTGCGCGAACTGAGGCTCAAGCTGGAAGACGATGGTTAGACCGGCCGTAAGCTGGCGGTGACATAGTTCACGCTCAGATCTCGTTCCGAGATCGACCATTGCCAGCTTATCGGATTGAAAACGAAACCCTTTTTGTCAACGGGCCGCAAACCTGCCTGTTCCATCAGGTCGAACAGTTCATCGGGTTTGATGAACTTGTTCCATTCATGGGTGCCCTTGGGAAGCCAGCGCATGACGTATTCCGCTCCAACGATCGCCATGGCAAAGCTCTTGGGATTGCGGTTGATGGTCGAACAAACATGAAGCCCCTCCGGCTTCAGCAACTGGCGGCAAGCGGTAAGATAAGCGAGCGGGTCGGCAACGTGTTCGACCACTTCCATGTTCAGGACAACATCGAACGTCTCGCCGGCCTCGGCCATCGCTTCAGCGGTGGTGTGGAGATATTCAATGTGCAGCCCGGATTGTTCGGCATGGATTTGGGCGACGGGAATGTTTCGTGCGGCCGCATCCGCGCCGACCACAGTGGCCCCAAGTCGCGCCATGGGTTCGGACAAGAGCCCGCCGCCACATCCGATATCGAGAAGACGCAAGCCAGCAAAGGGCTTGGGCGCGTCGAGATCGCGGTCGAATTCGCCCGCAATCTGGCGGGTGATATAGTCGAGTCGACAGGGATTCATCAGGTGCAACGGCTTGAACTTGCCTGTCGGATCCCACCATTCGGCTGCCATGGCCTCGAACTTTGCGACTTCACCGGGATCGACAGTGTTCGGAGCGGCTTGCATTCTGGTCTCCATATGCTCAATTTGACACGCCCTATCATATAGGACGGTCATGGACAAATTCGGAGCCCACAAACCCGCGACAGATTATCTCTATCCTCAAATCGAACCCTTCGATCAACGGATGTTCGAGGTTGGCGATGGTCACAGGGTGTATGTCGAACAATCGGGCAGCCCCGAAGGTCAGCCCGTCGTCGTTTTCCACGGCGGACCGGGCGGCGGGTGCAGCCCGGCGATGCGCAGGTATTTCGACCCTGCACATTACCGCGTGATCCTGTTTGACCAGCGCGGTTGCGGTCGTTCAACGCCATTTGCGAGTGTCGAAGCAAATACGACATGGCATCTGATCCGCGATATCGAACTTATCCGCGAAAGCTTAATGATAGATCAATGGATCGTGTTTGGCGGCTCCTGGGGTGCGACGCTGGCACTGATTTATGCGCAAACTCATCCTGAGCGCGTGCAATATATGGCGCTGCGCGGGGTTTTCATGGCAACGCAGAAAGAGCTCGACTGGTTCTACGGCGGGGGTGCGGGCCAGTTCTGGCCGGATGTTTGGGACCAGTTTCGCGGGATCATTCCGGAAAGCGAACATCACGACCTGATATCGGCCTATCACAAGCGCCTGTTCTCCGGTGACAAGTCCGAGGAATTGCGCTTTGCCCGGGCTTGGTCATCCTGGGAAAATGCTTTGGCATCAGTGCATTCCACCGGCGCTGTGAGTGGAGGTGGAGGCGAGTATGCGCATGCGTTTGCGCGGCTGGAGAACCACTATTTCACGAATGCGGCGTTTCTGGACTATGATGGCCAACTGCTGGACCAGGTGGACAGGATGGCGGATATTCCCGGTGTGATCGTGCAGGGGCGATTCGACATGATCTGCCCGCCTGCCACCGCCTATACCCTTGCAAGCAAATGGAAAAAATCAGATTTGCGATTGATTCCGGTGGCCGGTCATGCCCTGTCGGAGCCCGGAATCAGTGCCGAACTGGTGCGGGTCATGGATGCGCTGCGGCGCTGAGCGCGCATGGTTAACCCTTGGCCGAAATCCCCGAAATCGAGGGGGTGACATGCGTATGACTCCCGGCTGTCGCCCGGCTGCCGCCCGGTTTGCCGGACCTCGTTAACCGAATCCGTGCCGATCACGCAACACGCGCGCATGTCGGGGGTTGCAGACTCACCCGGTGAGGCGTATATGCCCATCAACAGCGGCGCGTGAGGGTCCAAACCTGACGCACCACCGGGAAATATCGACGGGCCGCGCGCCCGTTTTTTTGTATCTGGACACATCATGAGCGACCTTATCGCAAAAACCGCGATTGACCGGCGCCTTGCCGGGATCATCGGCCCCGTCATCGAGGACATGGGGTTCGAGCTGGTGCGCGTGCGGTTGATGGGCGGACAGACCAAGACTCTGCAGATCATGGCCGAACGCCCCGATGGCGGGATCGAGGTTGATGAATGCGCCGACATTTCCGGCGCGGTGAGTGCGACCCTCGATGTGGAAGACCCGATCAGCGAGACCTACACGCTCGAAGTGTCGTCGCCGGGGATCGACCGGCCGCTGACGCGGCTCAAGGATTTCGAGGCGTTCGAGGGCTACGAGGCAAGGCTGGAAACATCGGAATTGATCGGCGGGCGCAAACGGTTCCGTGGCGTTCTGGCCGGGGTGGATGGCGATGAGGTTCTGATCAACATCGAACAGGACGGTGAAACGATGACGGTGGGCCTTGAGTTTGATTGGCTGGCCGACGCCAAGCTGGTGCTGACCGACGACCTGATCAAGGCGATGCTCAAGGCGCGCAAGGCGGCCGGGCATCTGGACGAAAGCAAATACGACGAGATTCATACCGATACCGGTTCCGAGGAGTGACGAGACATGGCAATCACATCTGCAAACCAGCTTGAATTGCTGCAAACCGCCGAGGCGGTAGCCCGCGAAAAGATGATCGACCCGGGGCTGGTGGTCGACGCGATGGAGGAGAGCCTCGCCCGCGCCGCCAAGAGCCGCTATGGCGCCGAGATGGACATTCGCGTGTCGATCGACCGCAAGACCGGCAAGGCGACCTTTACCCGCGTGCGCACCGTGGTCGAGGATGACGAGCTGGAAAACTACCAGGCCGAGATGACGGTCGAGCAGGCGAAACAGTATCTCGAAGACCCCAAGGTCGGCGATCAGTATGTCGAGGAAATCCCGCCCGTCGAAATGGGCAGGATCGCGGCACAGAGCGCCAAGCAGGTGATCCTGCAAAAGGTGCGCGAAGCCGAGCGCGATCGCCAATACGAGGAATTCAAGGACCGCGCGGGCACCATCATCAACGGTGTGGTCAAGCGCGAGGAATACGGCAACGTCATCGTGGATGTGGGCCGGGGCGAGGCGATCCTGCGCCGCAACGAGAAGATCGGGCGCGAAGCCTATCGCCCGAACGACCGCATCCGCTGCTATATCAAGGATGTGCGCCGCGAAGCGCGCGGGCCGCAGATCTTCCTGTCGCGCACGGCCCCGGAATTCATGGCCGAGCTGTTCAAGATGGAAGTGCCCGAAATCTATGACGGCATCATCGAGATCAAGGCCGTGGCCCGCGACCCGGGCAGCCGTGCCAAGATCGCGGTTGTCAGTTATGATGGCGGCATCGACCCGGTCGGCGCCTGTGTGGGCATGCGCGGCAGCCGCGTGCAGGCCGTGGTGAACGAGCTTCAGGGCGAAAAGATCGACATCATTCCGTGGAACGAGGATGTGCCCACTTTCCTCGTGAACGCGTTGCAGCCCGCCGAGGTGAGCAAGGTTGTTCTGGACGAGGATGCCGAGCGCATCGAGGTGGTCGTTCCCGACGAGCAGCTGTCTTTGGCGATTGGCCGGCGCGGGCAGAACGTGCGGCTGGCCTCGCAACTGACCGGGCTTGATATCGACATCATGACCGAGGAAGAGGAATCGGCACGCCGCCAGAAGGAGTTCGAGGAACGCACGCAGCTGTTCATGGATACGCTGGACCTCGACGAATTCTTTGCCCAGCTGCTGGTCGCCGAGGGTTTTACCAACCTCGAAGAGGTGGGATATGTCGAGCTTGACGAGCTTCTGGTGATCGACGGTGTGGATGACGACACCGCCAAGGAGCTTCAGGCCCGGGCGCGCGATTACCTGGAGGCGCAGTCCAAGGCGGCGCTGGAACACGCGCGCGAACTTGGAGTCGAGGACAGCCTGGTTGAATTCGAGGGGCTGACGCCCCAAATGATTGAGGCATTGGCCGAAGACGGCATCAAGACGCTGGAAGATTTCGCCACCTGCGCCGACTGGGAACTCGCTGGCGGCTGGACCACGGTGGCAGGCGAACGGGTCAAGGACGAAGGTCTGCTTGAAAAGTTCGACGTCGGCCTCGAAGAGGCGCAAAACATGATCATGACCGCGCGGGTCATGCTGGGTTGGGTTGACCCGACCGAGCTTGAATCCGGGGACGAAGAAGGCGAAAACGAGGAGGTCGAGGCCTGATCGCAGGTCTCGGGATCTTGGGAATGGGGCGCGCAAAGCGAACCGACGGTCACGACGAAGGCCAGACGCGCAAATGCATCGCCACGGGCGAGCTTTGTCCCAAGGCGCGGATGGTCCGTTTCGTCGTGGGGCCGGATGACGCGATCGTGCCCGATGTGATGGGCAAGTTGCCCGGGCGTGGCATTTGGGTCGGCGCCGAGCGTGCCGCGCTTGAAAAAGCGGTCGCCAAGGGCCTTTTCAAGCGCGCCGCGAAGCAGGCCGTAACGGTGCCGCCGGGCCTCGTTGACCAGGTCGAGGCATTGCTTGTGCGCCGCGTGGTCGACCTGATCGCGATGGCGCGCAAATCGGGCGCGGCGGTGGCCGGGTTCGAGAAAGTGAAGGATTGGCTATCCAAGGACGTGGCCGAGATCCTGTTGCAAGCAAGTGACGGATCCGGGCGCGGCAAATCGAAACTGAGCACACCGATGGGAGGGTATTTCATCGGCTGGCTCACGACAGAGGAACTTGGCCGGGCATTCGGGCGACAAACTGTTGTCCATGCGGCCATAGGCGCTGGAGGTTTGGCGCCACGTGTTGTAGAGGAAGCGGCAAGGTTGAAGGGCCTGCGCGTTTCCAGTGGCGGAACGACCCGCCCGAGAGGATGAAGAGAACCATATGAGCGATAGTGACGGCAAAAAGACATTGGGCCTCACGGGCGGCCGCCCCGGTAGCGTAAAGCAGAGCTTTAGCCACGGGCGGACAAAGAATGTCGTGGTCGAAACCAAACGCAAGCGCGTCGTCGTGGCCAAGCCCGGCGCGGGCAAGCCCGTGTCGCCGACAACGAAGCCGGCGTCGGGCAATCCGGCCAAGCGTCCGGCGGGCATTTCGGATGCGGAACTCGAACGCCGGATGAAGGCGTTGGCTGCGGCCAAGGCACGCGAATCCGAAGAGGCCGCCGAACGCGAAGCCGAGGAAAAGGCCCGAGAGGAAGAGCGCCAGCGCCGCCGCGAGGAAGCCGAGCGCAAGGAACGCGAGGAACGCGAGCGTGAAGAGGCGTTGAAGGCCAAGGCCGAAGAAGAGGAGCGTCAGAAGCGCGAGGCCGAAGAGGCCGCAAAGCGCGCCGCGGCCGCCGCGGCAGCGCCCCCCGAGGATGCGGCCGCCGCACCGCGCGCAGCCAAGACGGCCCCCAAGCCCGCGCCCGAACGCAAGACCGAACGCGAGGACCGCAACCGTGGTGCCAAGGCGCGCGACGATGGCGGGCGCCGGTCGGGCAAGCTGACCCTCAACCAGGCGCTCTCGGGCGGTGAAGGTGGACGCCAGCGGTCGATGGCCGCTATGAAACGCAAGCAGGAGCGCGCCCGGCAAAAGGCAATGGGCGGCCAGGTCGAGCGTGAAAAGATCGTCCGCGAGGTTCAGGTCCCCGACATGATCGTGGTCAGCGAACTGGCCAACCGGATGGCCGAACGCGTCGCCGATGTCGTCAAGTCGCTCATGCAGATGGGCATGATGGTCACGCAGAACCAGCCGATCGACGCCGAAACCGCGGAACTGATCGTCGAGGAGTTCGGCCACAAGGTGGTCCGCGTATCCGACGCCGATGTCGAGGACGTCATCAAGACCCAGGAAGATTCGCCCGACGATCTCAAGCCGCGGCCGCCGGTGATTACGGTCATGGGCCATGTCGATCACGGCAAGACATCGATTCTGGATGCGATTCGAAACGCCAAGGTCGTATCGGGCGAGGCGGGCGGCATCACCCAGCATATCGGCGCCTACCAGGTGACAACCGATCAGGGGGCCGTGCTGACCTTTCTGGACACGCCGGGCCACGCCGCCTTTACCTCGATGCGCTCACGCGGGGCACAGGTGACGGATATCGTGGTGCTTGTCGTTGCTGCCGATGATGCCGTTATGCCGCAGACCGTGGAGGCGATCGCGCACGCCAAGGCGGCCGAGGTTCCGATGATCGTGGCGATCAACAAATGTGACCTGCCGGCCGCCAACCCCGACAAGGTGCGCACCGACCTGCTCCAGCACGAGGTGGTTGTCGAGGCGATGTCGGGCGACGTGCAGGATGTCGAGGTATCGGCCCAGACCGGGCAAGGGCTGGATGAACTGCTTGAGGCCATTGCGCTTCAGGCCGAGATCCTTGAACTCAAGGCCAACCCGGATCGCGCCGCCGAGGGCGCGGTGATCGAAGCGCAGCTTGACATTGGCCGCGGTCCTGTTGCCACCGTTCTGGTGCAGCGCGGGACATTGCACCAGGGCGACGTGTTCGTCGTGGGTGAGCAATATGGCAAGGTGCGCGCGCTGATCAACGACAAGGGTGAGCGCGTCAAGGAAGCCGGCCCCTCGGTTCCGGTCGAGGTTCTGGGTTTGAACGGCACGCCCGAAGCGGGCGATGTTCTCAACGTGGTGGAAGCCGAGGCGCAGGCGCGCGAGATCGCGGAATACCGCGAGGCGGCCGCCAAGGAAAAACGCGCCGCGGCGGGCGCGGCGACGACGCTCGAACAGCTCATGGCCCAGGCCAAGGAGGACGAGAGCGTTTCGGAGCTTCCCATCGTGGTCAAGGCGGACGTGCAAGGCAGCGCCGAAGCCATCGTTCAGGCGATGGAGAAGATCGGCAACGACGAGGTGCGCGTGCGGGTCTTGCATTCCGGTGTGGGTGCGATCACCGAAAGCGATATCAGCCTTGCCGAGGCGTCTGGCGCGCCAGTCATCGGGTTCAACGTGCGCGCCAATGCCCCGGCGCGCAATTCGGCGAACCAGAAGGGCGTAGAGATTCGCTATTACAGCGTGATTTACGACCTGGTTGACGACGTGAAAGCAGCGGCAAGCGGTCTTCTGTCGGCCGAGATCCGCGAGACCTTTATCGGCTATGCCGAGATCAGGGAAGTGTTCAAGGTCTCGGGCGTCGGCAAGGTGGCGGGCTGTCTTGTCACCGAAGGCGTGGCCCGGCGCAGCGCCGGTGTGCGTCTCTTGCGCGACGACGTGGTGATTCACGAAGGTACGCTCAAGACGCTGAAGCGCTTCAAGGACGAGGTAGCCGAGGTCCAGTCCGGTCAGGAATGTGGGATGGCCTTCGAGAAATACGAGGACATCCGCCCCGGCGACGTGATCGAGATTTTCGAACGTCAGGAGGTCGAGCGCAAGCTCGACTGATCCGAACGGGAAACTCAAAGAGAAGGGGCGGCCCGTACAGGGCCGCCCCTTCGTCATTCAGGCCACGGCCCTTTCGTGACGCCCGGGCGCATTGACCCTGGTCGCAGGCACCGGGCCCTAGAGCCAGTCGCGCAGAATCGGGATCAGCGGAATATCGGCAGGCGGCATGGGATAGCTGCGCAGATCGCGGGCCCGCACCCATTTCAGGGTCTGGCCTTCACGTGCATGGGGGATACCCTGCCACTTTCGGCAGACGAAAAGCGGCATCAGCAGGTGAAAATCATCATAGCTGTGCGAGGCGAAAGTGAGCGGCGCAAGGCATGAGCCCCAGGTGTCGATGCCAAGCTCTTCCTGCAATTCGCGGATCAGGGCGTGTTCCGGGGTCTCGCCCGGTTCGACCTTGCCCCCCGGAAATTCCCAAAGACCGGCCATGGACTTGCCCTCGGGGCGTTGTGCGAGCAAGACGCGCCCGTCGATATCGACAAGCGCGACGGCCGCGACAAGAACGATGTTCATCGGCCCCGTCACGAGCGATAATCGGCGTTGATGTCGATATAGCCGTGGGTGAGATCACAGGTCCAGACCGTGGCCGCACCCGCACCGAGGCCGATATCGACGGAAATCATGATCTCGTCGCGCTTCATCAGTGCGGCGGCGTCCTCTTCGCGGTAGCCGGGTGCGACCCAGCCCTTTTCCGCCACCAGAACATCGCCGAACCGGATGCTGAGAAGGTCGCGGTCAGCGGCGGCGCCGGACTTGCCGACGGCCATGACGATCCGGCCCCAGTTCGGATCCTCACCGGCGACGGCGGTCTTGACCAGCGGCGAATTGGCGATGGAAAGGGCGTGGGTTTTCGCGTCGGCATCGGAGGATGCCCCGGTGACGCGGATTTCAATGAACTTGGTCGCCCCTTCGCCGTCGCGTACGACCTGATGGGCGAGGTCGAGCATGACCGAATGGAGGGCGGCGCGAAACTCGGCGTCTTCGCCGGCAATTTCGACGCCGCTGACCCCCGTGGCGGCCAGAAGCAGGGTGTCGGAGGTCGAGGTATCGCTGTCGACGGTGATCGAATTGAAGGTCGGTCCGGTAAGGTCGGACAACATTGACTGAAGCGCGGGCTGTGCGACCGCCGCGTCGGTGAAGATATAGACCAGCATCGTCGCCATGTCCGGCGCGATCATGCCCGACCCCTTGGCAATGCCCGCGATGTTCACCACCCTGCCGTCGCGGTTGAAACTGGCCGACGCGCCCTTGGGAAAGGTATCGGTGGTCATGATGGCCCGAGCCGCATCCGCGATGGCGGTTTCATCGAGGGTGCCGGCCAGATCGGCGAGCCGCGACGTGATGCGTTCATCCGGCAGCACCTCGCCAATGACGCCGGTCGAGGCGGAAAAGACCCGCACCTCGGGCAGGTCCAGCGCGTGGGCGACGCCCTGGGTCACGCGACGAGCCGCAGCGGACCCGTTCGTGCCGGTAAACGCGTTGGCGTTGCCGGAGTTCACGATGATCGCGGCCCCTTCGGTCGCATCGCCGCCGATCTTGGCCTGGCAATCGAGCACCGCCGCGGAGCGGGTGGCGGATCGGGTGAACACCCCGGCGACAGAGGTTCCCGGCGCCAGGCGGGCCAGCATGACATCGGGACGCCCGGCATAGCGCACCCCGGCGGCAACGGTCGCGAACGCGGCCCCGCCGATAACGGGCAGGGCGGGAAAACCCGCAGGCGCGAGCGGGGAGCGTTTCGGCGTCTTGGCCAAGGTGTCAGTTCTCCAGGAGGGATGTATCTTTCAGCATGGCCGGATCAATATCGCTTTCGCCGCTCCGGTCGATGGTCGCTTCCTCGGTCAGCTCGTCGATGCGGGACTGGATCACGTCGGCCTGGAGTTCACTCTCGATCTCGGCGCGGACATCCTCGAATTCGGGGGCGTCCGTGAGCCGTGTTTCATTGAGCTTGATCACATGCCAGCCGAACTGGGTCTCGACAGGGGTTGAGAGTTCGCCGACCTCGAGCGCCAGCACGGCCTCCTCGAAGGGTGCGACCATCATGCCTTCGCCGAACCAGCCAAGATCGCCGCCGTTGGGGCCGGAGGGACCGGTCGATCTTTCGCTTGCCAGCGTGGCGAAATCGGCCCCGTCTTCAAGCTCGGACAGGATGGCGCGGGCTTCTTCCTCGGTTTCGACGAGAATGTGGGCCGCGTTGTATTCCTTGGCCGGGGTCGCGTCGGCATATTGCTCTTCATAGGCCGCGCGAAGCGCATCTTCGGAGAGCTCCGAGTCGAGCGTTTTCTGGATCGCCTCGGCGGCCATGAGCGAACGCTCTTCATTCTCGAGGGCGGTCTTGACCCGGCCGGGCATCGCGCCCTCGTGGGATTGCATCAGCACGGTCTGATGCACGAGCTGATCGAGGACACCCTGAAACAGCACGTCATCGGGAAGTTGCGCGTATTGCTCCGGAAGGTTGTTGCGCATGAGGATCATGTGCGCGAGCGTGATCTCGGTGCCGTTGACGGTGGCGACCACCGTATCAGCGTTGGGCGCATCGTCGGCCATGAGCGGCGCGGCGCCGGTCAAGGCCACCGCGAGAAGCGGCGCAGCGAGAAATGAGAGACGATTCGACATCGGGTTGTCCTTTGCTGTTGCCGCGCGGGAACGCGACGTTGACACTGCCAGAGCCGCCCCTTACATCGCCTTAAGACAAAGGCAAAAGCCGCTCTTTGGAGCCCGTTGTAGGGGCTGAGAAATGGAGGGGCAAGCAAATGCCGCCCTTGAAAACGACAATAGCCGGATCGGATGGAACATGCTGGGATTTGGAACGCTTGCGAAAAAGGTCTTCGGAACGCCGAATGACCGGAAGATCAAGGCGACCCGCCCCACCATCGACAAGATCAACGCACTTGAGCCCGAGTTCGAGGCCCTGTCGGACCAGGGATTGAAGGACAAGACAACGGAGCTTGCCGACCGCGCCAAGGGCGGCGAGAGCCTTGACGACCTGTTGCCCGAAGCCTTTGCAAACTGCCGTGAGGCAGCCAAGCGCACGCTGGGTCTGCGGGCGTTCGATGTGCAGTTGATGGGCGGCATCTTCCTCCATCAGGGCAATATCAGCGAGATGAAGACCGGCGAGGGCAAGACGCTGGTTGCGACCTTTCCCGCCTATCTCAATGCACTGACCGGCAAGGGCGTGCACATCGTCACGGTCAACGACTATCTGGCCAAGCGTGATGCGGAATGGATGGGCAAGGTTTACGGCGCGCTGGGCCTGACCACCGGCGTGATCTATCCGCAGCAGCCCGAGGCCGAAAAGCGTGACGCCTATCGCTGTGACGTGACCTATGCCACCAACAACGAGCTGGGTTTCGATTACCTGCGCGACAACATGAAATCTTCGCTTGAGGAGATGGCGCAGCGCGGGCACGGGTTTGCCATCGTGGACGAGGTCGACAGCATCCTGATCGACGAGGCACGCACGCCGCTGATCATCTCGGGGCCATCGCAGGATCGGTCCGAGCTTTACCTGACGGTTGACAAGCTCATCCCGGAACTCTCGGACGATCATTTCACGATCGACGAAAAAACCCGCAACGTGACCTTCACCGACGAAGGCAACGAATGGCTCGAAGAACAGCTCAAGACACGCGGGCTTTTGCCCGAGGAACACAGCCTCTACGACCCGGAAAGCACGACCATCGTGCACCACGTCAACCAGGGTTTGCGGGCGCACAAGCTTTTCGCCCGGGACAAGGATTACATCGTGCGCGATGGCGACGTGGTGCTGATCGACGAGTTCACCGGGCGGATGATGCCGGGACGGCGCCTGTCGGACGGGCTTCACCAGGCGATCGAGGCCAAGGAGGGTTGCAACATCCAGCCCGAGAACATCACCCTCGCCTCGGTCACCTTCCAGAACTATTTCCGGCTCTACGAAAAGCTGTCGGGCATGACCGGCACGGCGGTCACGGAGGCCGCGGAATTCGCCGAGATCTATGGCCTGGGCGTGGTCGAGGTGCCGACCAACCAGCCGATTGCGCGGGTCGATGAGGACGATGCGGTCTATCGCACCACCGCCGAGAAATACGACGCGATCCTCGAAACGATCCGCGAAGCGAATGCCAAGGGACAACCGATCCTGGTGGGCACGACCAGTATCGAGAAATCCGAGCTCTTGTCGGAAATGCTGACCAAGGCCGAGATCACGCACAACGTGTTGAATGCGCGCCAGCATGAGAAAGAGGCACAGATCATCGCCGATGCCGGCAAGTTCGGCGCGGTGACCATCGCCACAAACATGGCCGGGCGCGGCACCGATATCAAGCTGGGCGGCAATGTCGATTTCAAGATCATGGAAGCGATCGAGGCCGACCCGGAGGCCGACCCCGAAGAGATCCGCAAACGGATCGAGGCGGAGCACGCCGAGGACGAGAAGAAGGTCAAGGAAGCCGGGGGGCTGTTCGTTCTGGCCACCGAGCGCCACGAAAGCCGACGTATCGACAACCAGTTGCGCGGCCGCTCAGGCCGTCAGGGCGACCCGGGGCGCAGCGCGTTCTTCCTGAGCCTCGAAGACGACCTGATGCGCATCTTCGGGTCGGAGCGGCTCGACAAGGTGCTTTCCAAGCTCGGCATGCAAGAGGGCGAGGCGATTGTGCACCCATGGGTGAACAAGAGCCTGGAACGCGCGCAGGCCAAGGTCGAGGCACGCAATTTCGACATCCGCAAACAGCTGTTGAAATACGACGACGTGATGAACGAGCAGCGCAAGGTCGTGTTCAAGCAGCGGCTCGACATCATGAAGGCCGAAGACCTGTCGAGCATCGTGCGCGACATGCGCAACGAGGTCATCGACGATCTGGTCGAAACCTATATCCCGCCCAAGAGCTATGCCGATCAATGGGATGGCGAGGGGCTTTATGCCGCTGCGCAGGAACATCTCGGGATCGACGTGCCGGTGACCGATTGGGTCGACGAGGAAGGGGTGGATGACGACGAGATCATCGAGCGGCTGGAAAAGGCCAGCGACGAGTTCATGGCCAAGAAGACGGCCGCTTTCGGCCCCGACAACATGCGTTCCATCGAGAAACAGGTGCTGCTTCAGACCATCGACACGAAATGGCGCGAGCATCTTTTGACGCTCGAACATCTTCGAAGCGTCGTCGGGTTTCGTGGCTATGCCCAGCGTGATCCGCTGAACGAATACAAGACCGAAGCCTTCCAGCTTTTCGAGGGGATGCTCGATAGCCTGCGGCTCGACGTGACCAAGACACTGGCACAAGTTCGACCGCTGAGCGACGAGGAACAGGCGCAAATGATGGAACAGATGCAGGTGCAGCGGCAGATGCTCGACCAGCAAGCAGAAGCCGCGACAGCCGGTGCCGCACCGAACCCCGAAGCCGCCGCCGAAGGCTTCGATGAAACGGACCCATCGACATGGGGCAACCCGGGGCGGAATGCGCCCTGCCCCTGCGGTTCCGGCAAGAAGTTCAAGCACTGCCACGGGCGATTTCTCTAGGCCCGGATGCCTTGAAGGGGTCAAGATGACTCCTTCATGGGGCCACAACGGCGCCGCTTTTCCCACCGATACTCATCCAAAGAGAACGAGTATTGGAGGCAGTCATGCCGGACCGAAAACGCATATTCACGATTGGCGGGACGCTCTTCGCGATCGCCGGAATCGGCTTTTTCATGCAGAATGGCCAGTCGGGCCCAGGGCAGGCCGCGATGAACCAGGCCGCAAGCGAACCGGTCGAAATACTTGATATTTCGAGGGCGGAACCGACTGCGGCAGACACGCGGGAGACATCGGAGGTCGAGGCGTCGTCAACCGCGAACCCGACCGAGGCCGAGGCAACATCAGATACGGCATTGATGGACAGCATCGCAGAAGAACCGGCACCCGAGGTCGAGACGTCGACATCGGCCGGGGACGATCCCGCCATCCCGAACCCGGAGCAGGCGCAAGCGCGCGACGAGGCCGCGCAGACCGTTTTCGAAAGCGCGGCGCTCGACGATCCCGTCATCACCGTCGCGCCCGAAATCACGCCCGAAATCTCGGAAGCTTCAAGGGATGATCAGGCGACCCAAGAGCCCGACGAGACGCAGACCTGCGACCCCGAAATGAAGGTCGAAACCGTCGCCGCCGCGCTTGTCAACGTTTCTATTCACGCGGAATGCCTGCCCAATGAGCGGGTAACGCTGGAACATGCCGAAATGGTCTTTAGCGAAGCGACAGACGCGGAGGGAAAGCTCGAGGTGACAATTCCCGCCCTCGTCGAAGACGCGCGGATCACCGCCACCTTCGTCGACGATCACGCGGTCTCGGCCAGCGCGACGGTCAGTTCACTCGAATTCTATGACCGCGCTGTCATCCAGTCGAGCAACGACAGTGCTGTCACACTTCACGCTCTGGAATACGGGGCAGAGCATACGGATCGCGGCCATGTCTGGTCCGAAGCGACCGGCGGCATCGAAAACGCCGCGACGGGCAAGGGTGGCTTCCTGATCACGCTGGGTGATCCTTCGATGGACAACGCCCGAGTGGCGCAGGTTTACAGCTTTCCCACCGGCATCGCCCAGGAGGAAGGCCAGGTGGAACTGAGCGTCGAAATCGAGGTGACGGACCGCAATTGCGGGCGCACGGTAGACGCAAAGGCGATGCAGCGCAGCGCGGCTGGCGAGCTCGATGTTAAGTCACTGAGCCTGACAATGCCGGATTGCGATGCAATTGGAGACCTTCTTGTATTGAAAAACCTCGTCAATGACCTGAAAGTGGCGCGCAACTGAGTTCGCCACCTTCGCCACGATCGAGGTCTTTTTGAAACCCATGGTCTGTGCGGCGGTCTTCGCCGCACTTTTCCTTTTGAGTGCAGTCCCGGCCGTGAACGCCGATGACGTGACCCTAAGGTCGCGCGACGGCGCGATCGAGTTGAACGGGACGATGCTCGGATTTGACGGCGAGTTCTATCGCGTCGACACGATCTATGGCGAATTGACGGTCGATGGATCCGGGGTCACCTGCGAAGGTCCGGGATGTCCCAACCTGATTGATTTCGTTGCCGAATTGACCATTTCGGGCGCCGCGACAATGGGCAATCTTCTGGTGCCGGCCCTGATCGAGGCCTTTGCCCTTCTGCAGGGCCTGGAGGCCAGACGAGCGGACAAGGGAGAGAACACCTTCGAGTATGTGTTGTCTGATCGCAGTGATGGGGCGGAGAAGGGGCGCTTCCGATTCAGCCTGACCAATACCGACGAGGGGTTCGCCGACCTGCTTGCCGACGAGGCCGATATGGCCATGGCCTTGCGCGAGGTTCGGCCGGAGGAGGCCCGCCTTGCCCGCGATGCGGGGCTTGGCGATCTGACTGGTCGGGCACGCAGCCGGGTACTGGCGCTTGATGCCCTGGTGGCCGTGGTTGCGCCCGGAAACCCGGTCGACAGCATAAGTATCGTCGAGCTTTCAGAGGTGTTTGCGGGCGAGATCACCAATTGGAAGGCGCTCGGCGGCCCCGATGCGCCGATCAGCCTTCACCTCCGCGACTCCGCGTCGGGGACGGGGCAGGCGGTCGAGGACCGTATCATGGCTCCGGCAGGGCTTGCGCTGTCGCCCTCGGCCACGCGGCACAGCAGTGACAACGCGCTGGCCCGTGCTGTGGCGATGGACCCCTTTGCCCTGGGTATCGCCAGCAAATCCGCGACGGGAAACACGCAAGCCCTCGTTCTGAAAGGAGGTTGCGGGTTTCCCCTTGCGGCCACGCGGCGCACGGTCAAGACCGAGGACTATCCGTTGACCGCGCCAATGTTCCTGTATCTGCCGACGCGGCGCTTGCCGAAACTGGCGCGCGAATTTCTGTCTTACACACGTAGCCCGCAGGCCCAGATGGTGATCCGGCGGGCGGGGTTCATTGATCAGGCCCCGGAAGAGATCACTGTCGATGCACAGGGGAATCGGCTGGCCAATGCGATTGCCGCGGCGGGGCCAGAGGACGGGCTGGCCAAGCTTCAGGATATGCTGAAAAAACTTCAGGACATGAAGAGGTTATCGACTTCGTTTCGATTCGAGGCGGGTTCGGTCAAGCTCGACGCACAGTCACGGTCGAACATTCAATTGCTGGCACGGGCATTGGAATCCGGGCGCTACGACGGGCGCGAAATCCTGTTCGTCGGCTTCAGCGATGGCGCAGGATCGGCGGAATCCAATCTGGCGATTTCCCAACGCCGGGCAGAAGCCGTGGAGAAGGCCGTTCGTACCGCGGCTGAAACCGCGAATTTCGACCGTTTGACAATGGGTTATACGGGGTTCGGAGAGGCAATGCCGATGGCCTGTGACGATAGCGCCTGGGGCCGGCAGGTGAACCGGCGGGTCGAGGTCTGGCTGCGTTAGGGTGCTAGAGCAAACCCTCGGCGCGAAAGCTGAGCTCGGCGGATTTTCCGATGATGAGATGGTCGTGCAGGGTCAGACCCAGCGCTTGTGCGGCGGCTTCGACCTGCCCGGTCATGGCGATATCCTCGGGGCTGGGCGTGGGGTCACCAGAGGGGTGATTATGCACCAGAATCAAGGCGCTAGCGTTGAGTTCCAAGGCACGTTTGACGACCTCACGCGGGTAGACGGGGACGTGATCGACAGTGCCGCGCGCCTGTTCCTCGTCGGCGATCAGCACGTTCTTGCGGTCAAGATAGAGAACGCGGAATTGCTCGGTGTCGCGATGGGCCATGGTGGTGTGGCAATAGTCGAGCAGAGCGTCCCATGACGAGACGACATGGCGTTGCATGACGCGCGACCGGGCCAGGCGCTGTGCCGCGGCCTCAACGATCTTCAACTCACAGATCACCGCCTCGCCCACACCCTTGACCCGGGCCAGCCGCTCGGTCGGGGCGGCGAGCACACGGTTGAAATCACCGAATGTTTCCAGCAGCTTATGAGCCAATGGCTTGACATCCTGACGCGGGATCGCACGGAACAGCACCAGTTCGAGGATCTCGTAATCGGGCAGGGCCTGCGCGCCGCCCGAGAGAAAGCGGGCGCGCAGGCGTTTGCGGTGATCGGAGATATAGGAGGGGCGCTTGCCAGAGGGCAGCGCCGGGACGATCTGAACCTCGTCATCGTCGAAAAGCGGCAACGGGCCTTCGGAAAACTGGGGCGTGGCGGTCATGCCCCGAGTGTGAGCCGGATCTGGTGAAGAATTGGTTAATTTCGGCAAGGGTTAACGATTCTTTTTGGGCCGAGACAGGGGGGTGATTTGCGTATGACTCCCGGCTGCCGCCCAGCTGCCGGGTCACGGGGTGGCGCCCGGCGGGGCAATCATGAACCCGGCGCGCGGTGTTTGTTAAGCAAAAAGAAAGGGTGCGTGAGAACACGCACCCGCAAGATGATTCGGCAGCGAGGGTAGATCGCAAGACCAATGCCAGACGAGAGGACAGCAGATGGCCGCGGTCGGGTGCTCACAACGTCGGCGCCATGCGCATTATCCCGAAACGTCATCCCCCACTCGAAGCGATGCGCATCACCTCAAAGGCACCCGGCCGGATGCTGCCCGGGCGACTTCGCCGCTGTTCCGGGCGGGAGATTCAATCCAGCATGACACGCACCGGGCGGCTCTCTTCGGCTCAGCCCTTCATCGCGTCCCAGAAACTCTTGACCGAGGAGAAGAAGGACGAGCTTTGCGGGTTGTTCTCTTCGCTCAGCTCCTCGAACTCCTTGAGAAGCTCCTTTTGCCGCGCGGTGAGATTCACCGGGGTTTCGACCGCCAGTTCGATGAACATGTCGCCCGCGGGGCCGCCGCGCAGGGCGGGCATGCCCTTGCCGCGCAGACGCATCTGGCGCCCCGATTGCGAACCGGCGGGAATCTTCACGCGGCTGCGGCCGCCATCGATGGTGGGCACCTCGATATCGCCACCCAGCGCGGCGGCGGTCATCGAGACCGGCACGCGGCAGAAGAGATCATTGCCTTCACGTTCGAAGAGATCGTGTTTCTCGACCTCGATGAAGATGAAAAGATCGCCCGCCGGACCGCCACGCATCCCGGCCTCGCCCTCACCCGCGAGGCGAATGCGGGTGCCGGTTTCGACGCCCGCGGGGATGTTCACGGAAAGCGAGCGGTCCTTGTGAACCCGGCCCTGTCCGTGGCAGACCTTGCAGGGGTTCTGGACGATCTGGCCCAGCCCGCCACAGGTTGGACAGGTGCGTTCGACGGTGAAAAAGCCCTGTTGCGCGCGGACCTTGCCCATGCCCGAACAGGTCGGGCAGGTTGTGGGTTCGGACCCGCTTTCGGCGCCGGTGCCGTCACAGGCATCGCATTGCACCGAAGAGGGCACGTTGATGGTTTTCTGCAGACCCGAAAACGCCTCTTCCAGCGTGATGCGCATGTTGTAACGCAGGTCGGCGCCGCGGGTGGCGCGCTGTCGCCCGCCGGGGCCACCGCGCCCGCCCATGAAATCGCCGAAGAGATCGTCGAACACGTCCGAGAAGGCCGAGGCGAAATCGCCATGGCCGGGATGACCGCCGGGTCGTGCACCACCACCGCCCATGCCACCCTCGAAGGCGGCATGACCGAACCGGTCATAGGCGGCCTTCTTATCGGCGTCCTTCAACACCTCGTAGGCTTCGTTGGCTTCTTTGAACTGGGCCTCGGCCTGTGGGTTGTCGGCGTTGCGGTCGGGGTGAAGCTCTTTGGCCTTCTTGCGGTAGGCTTTCTTGATTTCGTCGGTCGAAGCGCCCCTGGAAACACCGAGCACCTCGTAAAAGTCGCGTTTTGCCATCGGGTTATCCCCTTTCAAAGGACCACTTGGGGCCGGGCCGGATCATGGCCCGGCCCCTGAGATCCCTGAACGCTTACGCGCGCTTGTCGTCATCAAGGTCTTCGAAGTCGGCATCGACGATATCGTCGTCGCCCTGCCCCGAATCAGCGGCCGATGGTTCTTCATCGCCACCCTCTTCCTGGCTGGCCTTGTAGATCGCCTCGCCCAGTTTCATGGCCGCTTCGGTCACGTTCTGGATGCCGGACTTGATCTTCTCGGCCGTGACATCCTCTTTCTCGAGGTCTTCCTTGAGCGCGGAGATGGCAAGCTCGATCGCCTCGACGGTTGTCGGATCGACCTTGTCGCCATGCTCTTCCAGCGACTTCTCGGTCGAGTGGATGAGGCTCTCGGCCTGGTTGCGGGCCTCGACGAGTTCCTTGCGGGCCTTGTCGGCCTCGGCGTTCGCCTCGGCGTCCTTGACCATCTTCTCGATGTCCTCTTCGGAGAGACCGCCCGACGCCTGGATGGTGATCTTGTGTTCCTTGCCGGTGCCCTTGTCCTTGGCCGAGACGTTGACGATGCCGTTGGCGTCGATGTCGAAGGTCACCTCGATCTGGGGCATGCCGCGCGGTGCCGGCGGAATGTCCTCTAGGTTGAACTGACCCAGCATCTTGTTGTCGGTCGCCATTTCACGCTCGCCCTGGAAGACGCGGATCGTCACCGCGGACTGGTTGTCCTCTGCGGTCGAGAAGATCTGCGACTTCTTGGTGGGGATCGTCGTGTTGCGGTCGATCAGGCGGGTGAACACGCCGCCCAGCGTTTCGATGCCCAGCGAAAGCGGGGTCACGTCGAGAAGGACCACATCCTTGACGTCGCCCTGGAGCACGCCGGCCTGGATGGCGGCGCCCATGGCAACGACCTCGTCGGGGTTGACGCCCTTGTGGGGTTCCTTGCCGAAGAACTTGGTCACTTCCTCGAACACCTTGGGCATCCGGGTCTGACCGCCGACCAGCACGACCTCGTCGATGTCATCCTTGGAAAGGCCCGCATCCTTGAGCGCGGCCTGGCAGGGCTTGAGCGATGCCTTGATCAGGTCGGAGACGAGGCTTTCGAGCTTGGCCCGGGTCAGCTTCATCACCATGTGGAGCGGCTGCCCAGTGTCCTTGTCCATCGAGATGAACGGCTGGTTGATCTCGGTCTGGCTGGAGCTGCTGAGTTCGATCTTGGCCTTTTCGGCGGCTTCCTTGAGCCGTTGCAGGGCCATCTTGTCCTTGGTCAGGTCGACGCCATGCTCTTTCTTGAACTCCTCGGCGAGGTAGTTGACGACCCGCATGTCGAAGTCTTCGCCGCCAAGGAAGGTGTCGCCGTTGGTCGATTTGACTTCGAACAGCCCGTCGTCGATTTCGAGGATGGTCACGTCGAAGGTACCGCCGCCGAGGTCATAAACCGCGATGGTGTGGCTGTCCTGCTTGTCGAGACCATAGGCCAGCGCCGCGGCGGTCGGCTCGTTGATGATGCGCAGCACTTCGAGACCGGCGATCTTGCCGGCGTCCTTGGTCGCCTGACGCTGGGCGTCGTTGAAATAGGCGGGCACGGTGATGACGGCCTGCGTCACCTCTTCGCCGAGATAGCTTTCGGCGGTTTCCTTCATCTTGCCGAGGATGAAGGCGGAAATCTGGGACGGCGAATATTTCTCGCCCTTGGCTTCGACCCAGGCGTCGCCATTGCCGCCGTCGATGACGGAAAAGGGCATGTTCTTCTTGTCCTTGGCCAGATCGCTGTCGTCGAAACGACGACCGATCAGGCGCTTGACGCCGAAGATGGTGTTTTCAGGGTTGGTGACGGCCTGACGTTTGGCCGACTGGCCGACGAGGCGTTCATCGTCTGTGAAGGCGACGATCGACGGGGTCGTCCGTGCCCCTTCGGCGTTTTCGATCACGCGCGGTTGCGCACCATCCATGATGGCGATGCAGGAGTTGGTGGTTCCGAGGTCAATACCGATGACTTTGGCCATGTTTTTCGATCCCTTCTACTTCAAGGCGATTTTCGAGGGCCGGACCCATTATGGCATCCACCCCCGGCTTTGGGGCGCCGTGTCCGGTTCCGCCAGTTCGCGGCGCTTCCGGGCGTATATAGGCAGGCAGTTTTGGCGCTGCAAGCACCGGTATCGCCAAGAGATTGCAAATATCCGGTGTTTTTTGCACCAATCGCCGGAATCGGACGTAACAAGGGGTTGGGATGAACGAATGTGAGCGGATCGAACTGCGCGGCGTGACCGTGTTCAGACGCGCGCTGGATGAAGGCGCGCAGGCCGGGCTGGTGGACCGCATCCGCGAGATCGCCCGCGCGGCGCCGATGTTTCACCCCGAAACGCGCTGGGGCAAGCGGATGAGCGTCAAGATGACCAGCGCCGGAAAATTCGGCTGGGTCAGCGACCGGCGCGGCTATCGTTACGAACGCCGGCACCCGTCGGGTGCAGACTGGCCGCCGATCCCGGCTGCGGTGCTGGAGATCTGGGAACGATTCGGAGCGGTCGCGACGCCCGCCTTGCGCGCGCCGGAATGCTGCCTGGTCAACTACTATGGCGAGGGCGCGCGGATGGGGCTGCATCAGGACCGGGACGAGGCCGACTTCGCGCAGCCGGTTGTGTCGGTCTCGCTGGGGGATGCGGGGCTGTTCCGCGTCGGCAATACCGAACGCGGCGGCAAGACCGAATCGATCTGGCTGGAGAGCGGTGACGTGGTGGTGCTCGGCGGCGCGGCGCGGCTTGTCCATCACGGGGTGGACCGGATCAGGTTCGGGTCGAGCGGGCTCTTGAAGGATGGCGGACGGATCAACCTGACGCTGCGGGTGGTGACATGAGGTGCAGGACCGCCACAAGCGATCAGCGCCGCGCGCTCCAGCTCAGCGAGGCGTGGCGGCGGGTATAGAATTCGCCGATCAGCCCGATCATCAACAGGGCGATGCCGACGATGATCGGATATTCGAGGCTCGAATTGCGCGGAAAGTAATTCACGAAGATGAAGCCACGCGCCTGGTCGATGGCATGAAAGAGCGGGTTCCAGTCGAACATGGCCAGCATGTAACCCGGCAGGGTATTGGCGACGAACATCTTGCCCGAAGCGATCATGTTGGCGCGGGTATAGAAGGTGCTGAAGATCGACACGAATGTCGGAAACCACGGCTTGATCGCGAGCAGCACGACCCCCACCGCGAACCCCGTGAACCACGCGATCAGAAAGGCACCGAAAGCGGCAACCGGTTGTTCGATGACAAAGCGATTGATGATCACGTAATAGCCGAACAGGATCAGGAAGAGCGACAGCACCTGGATATAGAGCGCCCCCAGGGCCGCCGAGAGAATCGACACGATGGTGTTCATCGGCGCGTGCTGCATCATCGGTGCGGCCGGGCCTTCGGAGCCGACCACCGCGCCCAGCGTCTTGACATGGGTCATGTAGAGAAAGATGCCCGACATGATGTAGAGCAGGAAGTCACCGCGAATCGCCGAACGGCGCAGACCCAGCAGCGAGAACATCGCGTAGAACACCACCACCATGATGGCGACCTGCATCATGTTGATCACAAGCGCCATGACCGCGTTGCCGTGGCTCTTGCGCACCGAACGCACGACCGAGTGATAGACCAGTTCGAGAATGATGAAGGCCGAGCTCAGGCCCGATCGCTTTCGGGGTCGTTGTTCGAACATGGCAACACTGCTCCGCCGGGCACCCGTATTGTGGGACGTATTCCTTGCCGTCCCGTTAGCCGCGGATCATAAGGGGAGCAGGCGATTTTGACAACAAAAGCCGTTGAATAACGCACAGCCAAGGAGCCCCGGATTTGGACCATGAAAAACTGAGCACCGTGATGCGCGAACTGGCCCTCAAGGCGGGCGAGACGATCATGGACGTCTATCGCGCGGACGATTTCGAAGTGAAGGTCAAGTCGGACGCGAGCCCCGTGACCGAGGCCGACGAGGCCGCGGATGCGGTGATCAGCGCCGGTTTGCGCGCCGCCTTTCCCGATCTGTTGCTGATCACCGAGGAACAGGCCGCGTCGCATGCCGAGACAGGCGAGACGTTCCTGATCGTCGATCCGCTGGACGGGACAAAGGAATTCGTCAACCGGCGCGGCGATTTCACCGTCAACATCGCCTATGTCGAGAACGGCGTGCCGGTGCGCGGAATCGTCTATGCCCCGGCGAAAGAGCGGATGTTCTATACATTGCCCGACGGCCGCGCGATCGAGGAGGAAGGGCCCTTTGATCCGATCCGCGCCGGCGAAACCCGTCCCATCCGCGTGGCCGAGGCCGACAACGGCGCGCTGATGGTGGTTGCGTCGAAATCGCATCTCACCGACGAGACCCGCGACTATATCGCGAAATACGCCGTGAAGGATTTCAAGAGCGCGGGATCGTCGCTCAAGCTCTGCCTCGTGGCGACGGGCGAAGCCGATCTCTATCCGCGTGTCGGGCCGACGATGGAATGGGACACGGCAGCCGGTCACGCGGTTCTTGTGGGCGCCGGCGGAAAGGTGGTGCGGTTCGACGATCACACGCCGCTGCGCTATGGCAAGCCGGGCTATCGCAACCCCTATTTCATCGCCCATGCGCCCTCGGTGGAGTTGAAACAGGCATGAGCGTTCTGATCGTCATTCCGGCGCGTCATGCCTCGACCCGCTATCCCGGCAAGCCTCTGGCCGCGTTGACCGGAGCAGACGGCACGGCCAAGAGCCTGATTCGGCGGTCATGGGAGGCCGCGCGGGGCGTGTCGGGCGTCGACCGGGTGGTGGTGGCCACGGATGACGCGCGCATCCGCGACGCGGCCGAGAGGTTCGGCGCCGAGGTGGTGATGACCTCATCCGCATGTCGCAACGGGACCGAACGCTGTGCCGAGGCGATTGTCGCGCTGGGCGGTGGGTTCGACATCGTGGTCAACCTTCAGGGCGATGCGCCGCTCACGCCGGCCTGGTTCGTCGAGGCGTTGATCGAAGGATTGCAGGACGATCCGGCGGCCGCGGTCGCGACACCGGTGCTGCGCTGTGACGGGCGGGCGCTGAACGGGTTCCTCGAGGACCGCCGCGCCGGGCGCGTGGGCGGCACGACCGCGGTGTTCGACCGCCGGGGTCATGCGCTCTATTTCTCGAAAGAGGTGATCCCGTTCACCGGGCGAGCCTATGACGATGCGGATGAAACGCCGGTCTTTCATCACGTGGGTGTCTATGCCTACCGACCCGCGGCGCTGCGCGATTACGCGGGCTGGGAAATGGGGCCGCTGGAGACGCTCGAAGGGTTGGAGCAATTGCGCTTCATGGAGCAGGGGCGGCCGGTTCTGTGCGTCATGGTCGAGGCGCGAGGACGACAGTTCTGGGAATTGAACAACCCCGAAGACGTGCCCCGGATCGAGGCGATGATGCGCGAGATGGGGATGGCATGACCCCGCCGCCGGTCAGCGTCGTCATCGTGAGCCGCGACCGGCCCGAAAGCCTGATCTGGTGCCTGACAGGGGTGGCGGGGCTGCGCTACCCGGGTTTCGAGGTGGTGGTCGTCGCCGATCCGCCGGGCGTGGAGGCGGTGCGCGCCAGCCGGTTCGCGGGGCGCGTCAAGCTGATCCCGTTCGACCGGGCCAACATCTCGGAAGCGCGCAACCTCGGGGTAGCGCAGGCGGCGGGCGAGGTTGTCGCCTTCATCGACGATGACGCGGTGCCCGAGCCGACATGGCTGACTTTCCTGACCGAGCCGTTTGCCGATCCGGGCGTGGCGGCCGTGGGCGGGTTCGTGCGCGGGCGCAACGGGATTTCCTTTCAATGGAAGGCGCGGATGGTCGACACCTGCGGACGCGCCGAACCTCTGGACGTGGACGAGGCGCAGCCCACGGTTCTGCACCCGGGGCCGGGGCAGGCGATCAAGACCGAGGGGACCAACATGGCGCTGCGGCGGCAGGTCCTGGCCCGGCTGGGCGGGTTCGATCCGAACTTCCGGTTCTATCTCGACGAGACCGACCTCAATATCCGGCTGGCGCGGGCAGGCATGGCGACGGCGATTGCCCCGATGGCGCAGGTGCATCACGCCTATGCCGCAAGCCCGCGGCGCAGCGCGGATCGCGCGGTGCGCGACCTGCACGAAATCGGGGCGAGCTGGGCGGTGTTCCTGCGCAAGCATTGCCCCGAAGATCAGCGCGCCCGGCGCTGGCAGGAGGTGCAGAACGACGAGCACGCACGGCTGGACGACCAGCAGGCGCGCGGGTTGATCGACGCGGCCGACGCGCCGCGTATTCTTGCCAGCCTCTCCAGGGGGTTCGCCGATGGCCGCCAGCGCGAGATCGCCGACCCGCCCGGGATCGAGCCATCGCAGGCCGGGTTCCTGCCGTTCCCGTGGGCCCAAGGGGCGTCGGTCGTCCTTGCGGGGCGCATCTGGCAGGCGCGGCGGATCCGCCGCGAAGCGCGCGACCGGGTCGCACGCGGTGAAACGGTGAGCCTGTTCCTGTTCTCGCCCACGACACGGTTTCACAAGGTGCGGCTCAGCCCCGAAGGCGTGTGGGAACAGGTGGGTGGGCTGTTCGGGCGCAGCGACCGCGATGCCCCGCTTTTCCGACTCATCGGGTTCAGGGCACGGGTCGATCAGGAATCGCGGCGCGTGGCCGCGTTGCGCGACCTGAACGGTGCGGATCAGGACAAGCGGCAACACTCCGCGATTTTGCCGTGACTATTCAAAAATCTTGTTGGACAGGTATGTTTCGCCGCAAGAATTGTGTGGTAAGCAATCCCTGCATTATCCACCAATGACATGATTGAACAGTGAGGTTTATCAGCATGAAGAACAAGGTAACCAAGGCGATCTTTCCGGTTGCAGGTCTTGGCACCCGGTTCCTGCCCGCCACGAAATCGGTTCCCAAGGAAATCATGACGTTGGTCGACAGGCCGCTCATTCAATATGCAATCGACGAGGCGCGTGCGGCCGGAATCAAGGAATTCATCTTTGTCACGTCACGCGGCAAGGGCGCACTGGAAGACTATTTCGATCACGCGCCGGTGCTCGAACAGGAGCTGCGCAAGAAGAACAAGACCGAGCTTCTGGAGATTCTCAAGAACACCAACATGGATTCGGGCGAGATTGCCTATATCCGTCAGCACAAGGCCATGGGTCTGGGTCATGCGGTCTGGTGCGCACGACGCCTGATCGGGAATGAACCCTTCGCGGTCATGCTGCCCGATGACGTGATCGCGGCGAAAAAACCTTGCCTGCAACAGATGGTCGAGGCGTTCCAGGAAAACCCTGGCTGCATGGTGGCGGCAATGGAGGTTCCGAGAGCCAAGACCTCGTCCTACGGGATCCTCGACGTGGCCGAGGACATGGGTACGCATGTATCGGTCAGGGGCATGGTCGAGAAGCCCGAGGCCGACGCGGCCCCGTCGAACCTTGCGGTGATCGGTCGCTACATTCTGACCCCGAACGTGATGCGCAACCTCAACCAGATCAAGGCGGGATCCGGCGGCGAGATCCAGTTGACCGATGCGATTGCCATGGAGGCGGCCGAGGGCCGGCCGGTCAATGGTTACCGCTTCTCAGGGCAGCGGTTCGATTGCGGTTCGAAAGCGGGTTTCCTTCAGGCCACGGTCTCCTTCGGTCTCGCCCGCGAGGAATTGCGTGACGGGTTGATGGAATACCTTCAGGATCTGCTTCATGTAGACAAGGCGGCGCAATAGGCCCGTCACTCGGAGCGGGAGAAGCACGTGAAGACAGTTCTGGTGACCGGCGGGGCGGGCTATATCGGCTCGCACGCATGCAAGGTGTTGGCGCGGGCGGGGATCACGCCGGTCACGTTCGACAATCTTGCAACCGGCTGGCAGGAAGCGGTGAAATTCGGCCCGTTCGAGCAGGGCGATCTCCTGGATCGGGGCCGCCTGGATGACGTGTTTGCCGCCCACCGGCCCGATGCGGTGATGCATTTCGCCGCGCTGAGCCAGGTTGGCGAGAGCATGGCGCAACCGGGACGCTACTGGCGCAACAACGTCACCGGATCGCTCAACCTGATCGAGGCGGCGGTGGCGGCGGGGTGCATGAATTTCGTGTTCAGCTCGACCTGTGCGATCTATGGCGATCAGGACAACGTGGTCCTGGACGAAAGCTGCGCCCAGCGCCCGATCAACGCTTATGGCAAGTCCAAGCGTGCGATCGAGGAGATCCTGGAAGATTTCGGCGCGGCGCATGGGCTGCAATCGGTGATCTTTCGCTATTTCAACGTGGCGGGCGCGGATGACGCGGCAGAAATCGGCGAGTTCCACCAGCCCGAGACGCATCTTGTTCCGCTGATCCTCGATGCGATCGACGGGCGGCGCGGGGCGCTCACTGTGTTCGGCATCGATTACGACACGCCCGATGGCACCTGCATCCGCGATTACGTGCATGTGATGGACCTCGTGGAGGCACATGTCCTTGGGCTGCGCTGGCTTGGGGCGGGCAAGGGCAGCCGGGTGTTCAACCTTGGCACCGGACACGGGTTCTCGGTGCGCGAGGTGATCGCGGCGGCCGAGGCGGTGACGGGGCGCGAGGTGCCGTTCGCCGAAGGGCCAAGGCGGGCGGGAGATGCGACGCGGCTGGTTTCCGGCTCGGTGCGGGCCGGGCAGGATCTGGACTGGACACCGGGCCGGTCGACGCTGGAGCAGATGATTTCGGATGCCGCGCGCTGGCACAAGGTGGGCCACTATGAGAGGTAAACCCGGCGAGGCGAGGCTATTGGATCTGACCCGGCTGATCAGCCGGGCAGGGCGCGTGCCGACCGGCGTAGACCGGGTGGAACTGGCCTATCTGCGGGCACTGGTGTCGGCGAAGACCCCCGCGTTTGGCCTTGTGCGCACGTCGTTGGGTTACGTCCTGCTGGACGAGGACGGCATGTGCGCGATGGCCGAGCGGGTCGAGGGGCGGGTGCCCTGGGGGCCGGCGGACCGGTTGTCGCGGCTGTCGCGCAGGCTTGACCCGGTGCAGCGGCGCGGGCAATCGGACGCGCGGCGGCTGGCCCGGGCAAGGACCGTGCGCCCGGGTCTGAAACGGATGCTGGCGCGGCACCTGCCGCAGGGCACGCGCTATTTCAACGTCGGCCATACCAACCTGACCGAACGGATGACGCAGGCGATGAAACAGGGGGTGAACGGCACGATCAACGTGATGGTACATGACACGATCCCGCTGGATCATCCGCTTTACCAGCGACCCGAAAGCATCGAGCGGTTCCGAAGGATGATGGGCCGGGTCAGCCGCGATGCCGATCTGGTGATCTATAATTCGCGCCACACGCGGCAGAGCGCCGAGCGCCACCTCGAAGAGATCGGGCGCGTTCCGCCGGGACTGGTGGCCAAGCTGGGAGTCGAGCTGTCCGAGCCACGACCAGGCGACCTTCCCGCGGGGCTACCGCCCGAGGGGGTCTATTTCGTCACCGTCGGCACGATCGAGCCACGCAAGAACCATGCGCTTCTGCTCGATATATGGGAGCGGATGGTGAAACAGACCATTCCGCAGGAGATTCCGCATCTGGTCATTTGCGGGCAACGGGGCTGGATGAACGAGGAGCTGTTCTTTCGCCTCGACCGGTCCGCGTTGCTGGGTCAGCATATCCATGAATACGGCGATTTGAGTGACGGGGCGATCGCGGCACTCGTGCAGGGGGCGGCGGGCGCGCTTTATCCCAGCTTTGCCGAAGGCTTTGGCCTGCCGATGGCCGAGGCGGCGTCGATGGGGGTTCCGGTGATCTGTGCGGATTTGCCGGTTTACCGGGAGGTGCTTGGGGATATTCCCGTTTACGCAAGCCTGAAGGACAGCTATCTTTGGCAAAGAAGAATAACATCCCTGGCAGACAGTCAGAGGGCGGGCAAGGCAGGAAGTGGTCACGCGGCCAAGGGTTTCGAGCCACCGACGTGGGGCGGGCATTTCAACGCGGTCTTAAAGATGGCGTGATAAGACCCGGACAGTTCCGCAATTTCCTGCCATGTGCAAAGAGGGGCGTCAGTGGGCGTTGTGCAGTCATACCGTCTGAGGCTTCAGCGCAAGCGCTGGCGCATCCGCGCATTTCGCAAACGGCGTGAATTGCGGGCCATTTCCGACCGGACGGCACGGATCAGGCCCGATGACATCCTGCTGTTTTCGACCCAGCGCAACGAGAAGATCCGCCTGCCATATTTCCTGCATTATTACCGCGAGATGGGGGTGAATCATTTCCTAATCGTGGACAATGACAGTGACGACGGCAGCCTCGAATACCTGATGAAACAGCCCGACGTGTCGGTCTGGCACACGCGCAAGAGCTACAAGCGGTCGCGGTTCGGAGTCGACTGGCTCAACTGGCTGCAATGGCAGCACGCGCATGGGCACTGGTCGCTGGTGGTCGATCCCGACGAGTTTCTTGTCTATCCGTTCTGCGACACGCGGCCGCTCAGGGCGCTGACCGACTGGCTCGATGCGTCGTCGATCAAGTCGTTCAGCGCGATGCTGCTCGACATGTATCCCAAGGGGCGGATCGACGCCCAGCCCTACCAGGAGGGGCAGAACCCGCTGGAGATCACGAGCTGGTTCGACAGTGGCAACTACATGATCCAGAAGAACGGCAAGTTCGGCAACCTGTGGATCCAGGGCGGGCCGCGGGCACGGGTGTTTTTCCGCGACGCGCCGGAAAAGGCCCCGGCGCTCAACAAGATCCCGCTGGTCAAGTGGGACCGGCGCTATGCCTATGTCAGCTCGACCCACATGCTTTTGCCGCGGGGGCTCAACCTTGTCTATGACGAGTGGGGCGGGGAGAAGGCCAGCGGCGTTCTGTTGCATACGAAGTTCCTCGATACGTTCACCGCAAAGGCGCAGGAAGAGCTGGACCGCAAGCAACACTACGCCGCCAGCATCGAATACAGGGCCTATGCCGAAACCCTGGCCCGGAACCCCGATCTCTGGTGCAAGTGGAGCGAGAAATACATCAACTGGCGGCAGCTCGAGATCCTGGGGCTGATGTCCAAGGGGAACTGGGCATGACGCGCCGGCCGCCACATTGGGGCAGCGTCGGTATCGTGATGCTGGTGCATACGGCGCTGGACCGGGCCGAGCAGGTGGCGCGGCACTGGCACGCGGCGGGTTGCCCCATCGTCATTCATTGCGACAAGTCCACGCCGCGCCGCGCCTATGAGGCGTTTCGCGAGGCGCTGGCCGATCTGCCAGATATCCGGTTTTCACAACGTCATCGCTGTGAATGGGGAACCTGGGGCATCGTTGCCGCCACGCAGGAAGCCAGCGAACTGATGCTGGTGGAGTTTCCGAAGGTCCGGCATGTCTATCTGGCCAGCGGATCGTGCCTGCCGCTGCGCCCGGTGCAGGAGTTGATCGACTACCTGGCCGAACGGCCACGCACCGATTTCATCGAAAGTGCGACCACCGCGGACGTACCCTGGACCGTCGGAGGGCTGGACGAGGAGCGCTTTACCCTGCGGTTTCCGTTCTCGTGGAAGCGGCAGCGGCATCTCTTTGACCGATACGTCGCGATCCAGCGCAAGATCGGCTTCAAGCGCAAGATCCCCCGCAATATCCTGCCGCATATGGGCAGCCAGTGGTGGTGCCTGACGCGACAAACCCTGTCGGCCATCCTGCAAGACCCCGAGCGGCCGACCTATGACCGGTATTTCAGGCGTGTCTGGATTCCTGACGAGAGCTATTTCCAGACGCTGGCCCGGCTCTATTCCACCAGTATCGAGAGCCGGTCGCTGACGCTCTCCAAGTTCGATTTCCAGGGCAAGCCGCATATTTTCTACGACGACCACCTGCAACTCTTGCGGCGGTCGGATTGCTTCGTGGCGCGCAAGATCTGGGCCCATGCCGACCGGCTTTACGAGGCGTTCCTGACCAGCCCCGAGGGCGCGATGAGCCGGACCGAGCCGAACCCCGGCAAGATCGACCGCATTTTCGCCAAGGCGGTCGAGCGCCGCACGCGCGGCCGTCCGGGGCTTTACATGCAAAGCCGGTTTCCCAACGAGGGTTGGGAGAACGGCATGACGGGTGGTCGGTACTCGGTGTTCCAGGGGTTTGCCGAACTGTTCGAGAATTTCGAGCCGTGGCTGGCCAGGTCCACCGGTGCGCGGGTGCATGGGCATCTCTTTGCGCCGGACCGGGTGGAATATTCCGGCGATCAGCCAGTGATCAACGGCGCCCTGTCCGACAGCGCGGCGGCGCGCGACTACAATCGCAAGGCATTCCTGACCAACCTGATCTGGAACACGCGCGGCGAGCGGCAGTGTTTTCAGCTTGGCCCCGCCGACATTCCCAACCCCGTCGCAGATCAGCAAGAGGATCCCGACATGGAGCTGAGCTGGATGCTGGCACGTGATCCCAACGCCCAGATCAGCATCATCAGTGGGGCCTGGGCCCTGCCCCTGTTCAAGTCGAATCGCAATTTTGCCGACATTCGCGCCGAGGCCGCACGGTTGCAAAAGGTCGAGAGCGAGCATCTCGACGTGCTGCGCAGCCCGTATTCCAAGGCGCGCATCCGCATCTGGACCATGGCGGATTTCATAGAAAGCCCGATGGAATCGCTTCAGACCATCATCGACGAGATCGGCAACAAGGGGTTGCGCCGCCTGGCCGAGGCCCCGCGCATGACCGACCTGACCGGGTTCGGGCAGTTCCTGCAGAACCTCAAGAACCAGGGGATGCACCCCTATCTGATGGGCGATTTCCCGGTTGTCGGCCAACCGGTCGGAAGCGACAACGACAAGCCACGCAAACCTTACCTGGTGCAATAGATGCAAAGCCCCTTCGACTATTTCGTCGTTTTCGCCGAGATGCGGACCGGTTCGAACTTCCTTGAATCGAACCTCAACGCCTTTCCGGGCCTTTCCTGCCTGGGCGAGGCGTTCAATCCGCATTTCATCGGCTATCCCAATCGGGAGGAATGCCTCGGCGTGAGCGAGGAGGCGCGCAACCGTGACCCGATGGTGCTCATCGAGGCGATGAAACAGGCGCCGGGACTCGCGGGGTTCCGGTTCTTTCACGATCACGATCCACGGGTTCTCGAATCCATCCTGTCGGACCCGCGCTGTGCCAAGATCATCCTGACGCGCAACCCGGTCGAAAGCTATGTGAGCTGGAAAATCGCGCAGGCGACCGGGCAGTGGAAGCTGACCAATGTGCACAAGCGCAAGGAGGCGAAAGCCCGGTTCGACGCCCGAGAGTTCAAGGCGCATCTCGAAGAGTTGCAGGATTTCCAGGTGATGCTGCTACGGGCGCTTCAGACCACGGGGCAGACCGCGTTCCATGTCGCCTATGAGGATCTACAGGATGTCGAGGTGATGAACGGCATCGCCAGATGGCTGGGGCAGCCGGACCGGCTCGACAATCTGGAAAAGAACCTCAAGCGGCAGAACCCCGAACCGATTTCCGAGAAGGTCGAGAATTTCGACGAGATGCGCGCGGCGCTGGCCGATCTTGACCGGTTCAACCTCAACCGGACCCCGAATTTCGAGCCGCGGCGGGGGGCGGTTGTGCCGAGCTATGTCGCCTGTGCCAAGGCGCCGCTGATGTATCTGCCGATCAGGTCGGGGCCGGAGGCCGAGGTGCGGTCCTGGATGGCTGCGCTTGACGGGGTGGACGGGGCCGCGCTCTTGACCGGTTTCAATCAGCAGAGCCTGCGGCGCTGGATGCGCGGCAACCCCGGGCACCGGTCATTTACCGTGCTGCGGCACCCGGTGGCGCGGGCGCATCATGCTTTTGTCACACGCATCCTGATGACCGGAAAGGGCAGCTTTGCCAATATCCGCAAGACGCTGCGCCGGGTGCACAAGTTGCCCATTCCCGCCGAGGCGCCCGACGCGGCATGGGGTCCGAGCGAGCATCGCGCGGCTTTCCTCGCGTTTCTCGAATTCGTCAAGGCCAACCTGTCGGGCCAAAGCGCGGTGCGCCAGGACGCGGCCTGGGCCAGCCAGGCGGGCATCCTGCACGGCATGGGCAGTTTCGCGTTGCCGGATTTCGTTCTGCGCGAAGAGGAACTGTCCGCCTACCTGCCCGCGATCGCGCAGCAGGTGGGGCGAGCGGATGCGCCCGAGCCGGCAGAAGCACCCGCCGAAGGGCCGGTCACGCTCGCCGAAATCTATGACGAGAAGATCGAAGCCGCCGCGCAGGATGCCTATCAGCGCGATTACATGGTTTTCGGCTTCGGGGCCTGGCGGGATTAACCCCCTCAGACGGCCTGGGCGGATTGGTTCTCGGTCAGGATGGTATAGAGCGTGGCAGGATCGGAATTGGCGCGCAGTTTCGCACAGACATCCGCATCACGCAGGGTTCGCGACACCCGAGCCAGCGCCTTGAGGTGCTCGACGCCCGCTTCCTTCGGGGCGAAGAGCGCAAAGGCGATATCGACCGGTTGACGATCGACCGCTTCGAAGTCAATGGGCTTTTCGAGCATCACGAACACCCCGACCACCTGATCGACATCCCCGACGCGGGCATGTGGCAGGGCGACGCCGTGGCCGACCCCCGTCGGCCCGAGGCTTTCACGCTCGAGCAGCGCATCAACCGCGCGGCTGGTGTCGAGACCATAGACCGTGTTCGCGATCTCGCCGATTTCATGCAGCAAACGCTTCTTGCTCGAGGCGGTCGATATGACTTTGACCGCCTCAGGCTTGAGGATGTTGGAAAGTTCCATCCGTGTCGCTCCGACAATGCGGGACGCGGCGCGACCCGATCACCTCAGTTTTGCGGGTCGATCCAGCCGATATTGCCATCATCGCGGCGATATACGACGTTCAACCCGTCTTTACCCTCTTTGCGGAAGACAAGAACAGGGGCACCCGCGAGTTCCATGTGCATGACCGCCTCTCCGACAGAAAGGGATGGAATGCTGGTTTCCATCTCGGCCACGATGATGGGTTGAAGGTTCGCGGGTTCCGAATCCTCGTCTTCGTGATCTGAGGCGAGGATATACGAGGACGCCTGCATAAGTTCAACCGGTTCGGCGCGCTCGCGGTGATGATCCTTCAACCTTCGCTTGTAGCGGCGCAACTGCTTTTCCATCTTGCTGGCGCAAGCGTCGAATGCGGCATAGATTTCAGTGGCATGGGCCTTGGCCGAAGCGGTCAGCCCGGTCGAGAGATGCACGATGGCTTCGCAGACGAATTCGTGCGCGCTCTTGGAAAAGATGATGTTCGCATCGGTGGGGCGTTCTGCATACTTGTTGATCACCGCGCCAAGCTCGTTCTGAACATGGGTCTGAAGTGCGGTCCCGATGTCGATGTGTTTTCCGCTGATCTGATAGCGCATCTTGTCTCCTTTGCGTGACAATTCGGGCGTTTTCCGGGGGTGTCCCGCGGCTCTTGTTATTCCCGAATGCTGAAACATGACCGCCGTGATGGCTGCCCGCCATGATTGCCTGACATGCAGGTCATGATGAGGGGCGAGGCGATATCCACGGCTGTCATGGGATCAGTTTGGTGTAATCCGAGCGAGCAAGTCAATCGAATCCGATGCCGCATCGCGACAGGTTTACTTTCACGAAATGCGGAAATTTTCGCCGAGGTAGACGCGGCGCACATTCTCGTTTTCCACCACATCCTTGGGACTGCCCGACATCAGCACCTTACCGTCATGCAGGATATAGGCACGATCGACGATTTCGAGGGTTTCGCGCACGTTGTGATCGGTGATCAGCACCCCGATACCACGTTTCCTGAGATCGGCAACAAGGTGGCGGATGTCGTTCACGCTGATCGGGTCGACCCCGGCAAATGGCTCGTCGAGCAAGAGATAATTGGGATTGGCCGCAAGGCAGCGGGCGATTTCCACGCGGCGGCGTTCGCCCCCCGAAAGGGCCATCGCGGGCGCGCGACGCAGGTGTTCGATGGAAAAATCCGACAAGAGCTCTTCGAGGCGTTCGCGGCGCTTGTGGCGGTCGGATTCGGCGATTTCGAGCACCGCGAGGATGTTGTCCTCGACGCTCATGCCGCGAAAGATCGACATTTCCTGTGGCAGGTAGCCGATGCCCAGTTTCGCACGGCGATACATCGGCAGCCCGGTCACGTCGCGCCCGTCAACCAGCACCTGCCCGCCCTCGGGAAAGATCAGGCCACAGATCGCATAGAAACAGGTTGTCTTTCCGGAACCGTTGGGGCCGAGCAGGCCGACCACCTCGCCGCGCTGGAGATCCATCGACACGTCACGGATGACGACGCGCTTCTTGTAGCTCTTGCGCAGATTGCGAATGTGCAGGCCCGAGCTGCCCCGGGTGAGCGTGAGATCGGGCTTTGCGGGTTGATCAGTCATTGGATTGCAACACCGTCCTGACGCGGCCCTCCATCCGGGCGGTGCCGTCATGCGTGTCGACCGTCATCCGGTCGGACGTGAGTGCCGACTGCCCCTGGACCAGCAGGACATCGCCCTGCATCAGGATCGTGCCGCTTTCGACCGAGTAATCGGCACTCTCGGCTTCGGCCGAGTCATCACCGGAAACCAGCGTGACGCCGCCTGACGCCTTGAGCCGCTGGATACGATCTCCAGCCTGATCATAGAACACCTCGACCGTGGGGGCGGAAAGGCGCATTTCGCCCTGCACGATCAACACGTCGCCGGTAAAGATCGCGGTGCCGTCGTCCTGATCGACCGAGAGCGTCTCGGCGGTGACCTCGACCGGCTGTGCGGGATCCTGCTCGACATCACCAAAGGCTATCTCGGCCCCCTGAGAAGTGGCAGTCACGGGCAAGAGGGCAAGGCAGAGGGCGGCGGCAAGGGCGCGCAAGAGAGCTTGGTTCAATGGACTATTCCTCGATATCCTGCGGATCATATATCAGCTTGACACCATCGGTGAAGAGCAGCCTTGCGTTTTCGCCATTCTCATCCGTGGTCAGCAACATGCGTCCGGCCGTAAAATCACCGGGCGGCCCTGTCCCCACTACCGCGCCGGGGCTTTCTGCGCGAATGCTGCGCATCCCTGAAATGAGTTGGTCGGTGGTGATCTCGTAGCCCGTCGAACTGGTTACCACGACATCACCGGTCAACTCGGCCCTGTCATTGCCCTGATCGACGATCCCTTCCCGAGCGGAGAAGGTGATCTCCGAGCCACTCGCGAGGGTGATCCGGGCAGAGAGCATTTCGGCAAGGCCGCGGGAGGGGTTCTCGGGATCGGGGCGGGCCGACGCCGAACGAAACAGGATCAGGTCGCCGTTTTCCGTGGCGCCCGCCAATTCGGGCGCGGTGACCCGTTCCTCGCGGGCCCGTTCACGCAGGTCGATGGTGGTAAACGGGATCGTCGTTGCCGGATCGATGTTACGCGACAACAGAAAGAGCGTGGAGAGAATGGCCAGGGCCGCGATCGGAAGCAGGATCTTGAGCCACGCAACGAAACGCGAGTAGAAATCACCCCGCGCCGACATATCAGCCCAGTCCGATCCGAAGGCAGTCATGGATATGGATCAACCCGAGGGGCCGGCCTCCATTGCCTGCGTCGGTAACGAAAAGACAGGTGATCTTGACCGCATTCATCAATGCAACGGCCTCTTCCGCAAGGGCATCGGGGGCGATGGTGCGGGGGGTGCGGGTCATGACGTCGCCGGCCTTGTGATCGAGAAGTCCGGCCATGTGGCGGCGCAGGTCACCATCGGTGATGATCCCGTCGAGCAGGCCACCGGCATCGGTGACGCCGACCACGCCAAAGCCCTTGCGGCTGATTTCAAGAAGCGCCTCGGACATGGGCGTTTGCCCCGTGACCAACGGCAGGGCGTCGCCCGTGTGCATCAGGTCGCGGACCCGGCTGAGCCGCGCACCGAGCTTGCCGCCGGGATGAAACTCGCGGAAATGCTCGGGCGTGAAGGCGCGGTGCTCCATCAGCGCGATGGCCAGCGCATCGCCCAGAGCGAGGGTCATCGTGGTGGTGGAGGTAGGCACGATCCCTGTGCCGCAAGCCTCGCCCGCCGGGGGCAGAACGATGGCCACGTCGGCCTGTTTCAGAAGCGTGGATTGCGCATGAGAGGCAACCCCGATCATCGGGATCGAGAACCGGCGGGTATAGGCGATCATGTCGGCCAGTTCGGGCGTTTCGCCCGAGTTCGAGAGCATCAGTACCACGTCGCCCTGCACCATCATCCCCAGGTCGCCGTGGCTGGCTTCGGCGGGGTGTACGAATTGTGCGGGCGTGCCGGTGCTGGCCAGTGTGGCCGCGATCTTGCGTGCGATATGGCCGGACTTGCCCATGCCCGAGACGATCACCCGGCCCCGGACGGCAAGGATGAGGTCGATCGCCGCGGCAAATCCATCACCCAGCCCGTCGGCCAGCATGGTCAGCGCGTCGGCCTCGGTGCGGATGACGCGGCGCGCAGCGGCGAGGAATGTTTCATGGTCGGTCATGTATGGGCAAAGATATCCGTTTCCGGCCAACCCGCCAAATCGAGTTGGGCACGGATGGGCAGGAAGCGGAAACATGCCTGTGCGATCTCGCTTCGACCTTCGCGGGCGAGTCGCTCTTCGAGCTTGTCGCGCAGGGCGTGGAGATAGAGCACGTCCGACGCGGCATAGTCGAGTTGCGCCTCGCTCAGATCCTCGGCACCCCAGTCGGACATCTGCTGTTGCTTGGAGATGTCGACGCCCAGCATTTCCTGCAACAGAAACTTGAGCCCGTGGCGGTCGGTATAGGTACGCACCAGTTTCGAGGCGATCTTGGTGCAGTAGACCGGGGCAGTCATCACGCCGAAAGTATGCAGCAGGACGGCAATGTCGAAGCGGCCGAAATGAAACATCTTGAGCACGTCCGGATCGGCCAGCATGGCCGTGAGATTGGGCGCCTGCGTCTGGCCCTTCATGATCTGGACAAGATGGGCCTCGCCGTCGCCCGCCGACATCTGCACGAGGCAAAGCCGGTCGCGATGGGGGTTGAGGCCCATGGTTTCACAGTCGATGGCGACGACTGGCCCGAGATCGAGCCCGTCGGGAAGGTCGCCCTTGTAGAGATGATTGGCCATCTGGGTTGCGCCTTTGGCTGTGGTTCCTGGACTTGTCGGGCCCTGCGGGTCTTATCGGGCGAGGCCCGGTCGAGATCAAGGGGCGAGTTCGGTGGCCCGCGCTCAGTCCCTGGCCGCCCGTGACGCAAGGGTGCGAATTTCGGAGGACTGGGCAATCTCCGAACTGTTGGCATAGGCTTGGTGGTTCGTCTCGATCCGGCTGTCGTCATAAAGGTAGTTGACCATCGCCCCCCAAGAGTTTGCCATGCCGCGCGGGCCGGGATCGGCCTCGGCATGGGCGTGGGCAAGGATCGCACCATTGCCAAGGTGAAAATGAGCGACCGGGTCGAGCGCGGCACCGCTCGACCGGCGGGCACGGGTGAGATAAAGCGCCGTCACCTCGCGCAGAGTTGCGGGGTCGGGAGGCGCGTCATCGTCGCGTTCGGACAGGGCCTTGCGCAGATGCTTGGAAAGCAGGCCGTCCTCGGCCTGCATCTCGTTCTCCACCCAGCGACGCAGGCCCGGAACCGGCGACAGTGTGACAAAGGTCGCAAGCCCCTCGATGTCACGGCGCAGTTCCTCGACGACCTGCTTGATCAGGAAATTGCCGAAGGAAATGCCGCGCAGGCCAACATGGCAATTCGAGATCGAATAGAACACCGCGACCCGGGCCTTCTCCGGCGGGATGCGGTCGCGGTCGGGATCGAGGATCGGGCCGATGGCGCCGGGGATATCACGTGTAAGGGCGATCTCGACAAAGATCAGCGGATCATCGGGCATGGCCGGGTGGAAGAAGGCGAAGAGCCGCCGGTCAGGATCGCCGACGCGCTGGCGCAGATCATCCCAGCCCCGAATCTCGTGCACCGCCTCGTAGGTGATGATGTTTTCCAGAACATTCGCGGGCGTGCGCCAGTCGATCCGGCGCAGTTCGAGAAAGCCGCGGGTGAACCACGAGGCAAAGAGATGGCGAAAATCCTGATCGAGGCTGGTCAGTGCCGGGTCTGAGCGGGCATCGCGCAGGAGTTCTGCGCGCAGCCGCACCAGCCTTGCCGTGGCGCCGGGCACACGGTTGAAGGCGCGGATGAGTTCCTGTGAGCGCGGTTCGGCGGCGAAATGCACGCGTCGCGCGGCCGCAACGTCACCGGGAACATAAGTGGCCAGCGCATGTTGCAGCCTGGTTTCATCGGGTCCGAACTCGTCGGCGATCCGGACAAAGGCGGCGCGGCGTTGGTCCGGCGTCGCCTGTTCCAGCCGATCGAGAATATGCCGCGCAAGCACGAGGCCCGACACCTCGCTGCGGGTATCAAGCAGCGAGTGACACAGATCGACCGGGTCTTCGCTTTGCCGGCCGCGACCGAGCACACCGAGGCCCGAGCCGGCAAGGCGGCGGAACATGTCGCTGATGAATCTGGTTTCGGGCATGGATCGCCATCCGTTGTGAGTCGGCGCGACTATATTGCGATCGACACGGCGCGTCACGCGGGCAAGGCGCGAGGTGTGCAGACCGGAACTCGGGAAACTGGTGCACAACAAGGATGACCGGCAGCGGGGCACAGTTTCCTGGTCATTGGAAGGCTTCCGGATCGTGGGAGCGAAGTGAACTCACAGCAAGCGTCAGGCATCAAAGCATTACGGTCCCGTCGATCAGGATGCGGACATCGCCACCCACCGTTAACCGCCCGTCCTGGTCGTGTTGAAGGTGAACGCGTCCCGTCCGACCGATTGCGGTACCCTGCGCCACGATGGCAGGCAGGGTCAGACGGCCTTCTTCGGCGAGCCAGCATCCGATTGCCGCGTTGAGCGAACCGGTTACCGGGTCTTCGGACACGCCGTTGGAAGGCGCGAGCATGCGGACCTCGAAATCCAGGCCCGCGCCAGAACCATGCCGGGCCATCAAGCCGATCCCTCTGAACGGGGATTGCTGCAGACGCTGCGCGTTGGCCCCGAGAACGCGGGCGGGGCTGTCCAACTCCAGCAATTGCCACGACGAACCGTTGTCGAGTGTCACGGCCCGGGAAATGCAGTCCGGCGGGAGATCCAGAACTTCGGCGATGTGCCGGCGCATGTCTTCGGCCATCTGGACGATCTTTGTCGGCGGCGCGACGAATGCCGGTCTGCCGCTGCGCAAGTCGATTTCGACAAGTCCGATGCCGCATTCCTGCCGCACCATTGAGGGGTCCAGCGGGGTGCCGCCAGCCGCCAGCCACGCCATGCAGCTGCCAAGGGTCGGGTGACCGGCAAAGGCGATCTCCCGCGTCGTGGTGAAGATGCGCAGCCCGTAATCGGCCCCCGGCGTTTCGGGCGGGAGAAGGAAGGTGGTTTCAGCAACGTTCGCCCACGTGGCGAAGCGCTGCATCTCGTCGGCGTTCAACCCGACGCCATCGACAACGACGGCCAGCGCGTTGCCTTGCGTGGGCTGGTCTGTAAAGACGTCACATTGGATGAAGCGGCGTGCACGGGGCATCAGGCGGTCATCGGAAGCCACTGGCCACGCGGCACGTCCGTGACCAGGGCGCGGTCGCGCACCAGCACCTCGCCGCGCGACAAGACATGCAGTGGCATTCCTTTCACCTCTGTGCCTTCAAAGGGGTTATACCCAGTGTTGCAACTCAGATCGTCAGGGCCATAGGTATGGGAAATCGCCGGGTCCCAGAGCGCCAGATCGGCGTCAAAGCCCACGGCAATCGCGCCTTTACCCTCAAGCCCGAAGGCGCGGGCAGGGGCAGTCGCGGTAAGGCGGGCAAATGCCTCGAGTCCCATGCGTCCCTGGCTCACCATGGCATTGAACATCAGCGGAAGGCGGGTTTCCAGGCCCGGCATTCCGTTAGCGATCTGGTTGAAAGATGCGTCTTTGCCGTGTGCGAACTTGCCAGTCGCGTCCAAGCGGTAGGGGGCATGATCCGAGGTCACCAGTTCGATCGTGCCGTCAGCCATGGCGTCCCAAAGCGCCACTTGATCGTCTCGGCTGCGCTGCGGCGGAGAACACATGAAGCGGGCAGGATTCTCACGCTCCAGGATATCGACGGTCATGAACAGGTAGTGCGGGCAGGTCTCGGCTTGTACCTTCGCGCCACGTGCGCGGGCCTGCCGAATGATTTCAGCACCTTCGCGGGTGGAGACATGAAAGATCATGATCCGCGCGCCGGTGAATTCGGCGAAACGGCACATGCGATCAATCGCCTCTATCTCGGCCTCGCGCGGGTGGGAGGCAGCATGGTATCTGGGTGCGGTCTTGCCCTCGACGAGCAGTTTGTCCGTCATGTGGCGGATCAGCCCGTCATTCTCGGCATGGAAGCACACCAGGGCGCCCGCATCCCGCGCCTGCGCAAGAATGTCGAGGATCGACTTGTCGTCCTGGCGCACCTTGGCATAGGTGGTGAATATCTTGATCGACCGGTGACCTTCGGCGATCAGCGAGGGAATATCCTCGGCGAGATTGCCGTTGCCGGTATCGGCCACGATCATGTGGAACGCGTAGTCGATCATCGCGCCTTGCTCAGCGAGGGCAGCATAATCACCCACCACCTGTCGCATCTTCTGGCCCGCATGCTGCGCGGCGAAGGAGACGACAGTCGCCGTGCCGCCCTTCGCCGCTGAACGGGTGGCCGTGGCGAAGGTATCGGCGTTCATCAGACCTGCGCCGGACATCTGTTCGATGTGGCAATGGGTATCCACACCGGCCGGCAGGACTAGCAGGCCCGCCGCATCGATCTCATGCGCTGCTGTGCCATCGAGCCTGGCGCCAAGCGCGGCGATTCGGCCGTCGGCAATCGCGATGTCCTGCCTTGTCGTGCCTTCAGGGGTGACAACAGTTCCCCCCCGGACGATCGTGTCGTATTCATTGATCTGCATGGTGGCCCACCGCTGTGGTTTCGTTTGGCATACTATTTGTATACCACTATATGTACTTGGGAAAGACACTGCGCCGAAAACGGGCGAAATTTGTGCCGGGAGGGATGTAGCATGACCGAAAAATCTCAAACCTTGGGGGATTCGGCGTTTCAGCGGATGAAGGCGATGATTCTCGACGGTACGCTGGAGCCCGGCACGCGCCTGAGCGAGAAAAAGTTCGCTGACCGGCTGGGCGTGTCACGTACGCCCGTGCGCGAGGCCATTGGACAGTTGGTGAGCCAGGGGCTGGCGAAGCGCAACGCCGGTGGCGCCCCCGTGGTGAGCAGCGTGTCCTTGAACGAGATCATGGAGATCCTTCATGTCCGCAGCCTTCTGGAGTGCGAAGCCGCCAGAAAGGCCGCGGTCTCGGGCAGGCCTACGGCGGAATTGGTGGAAATAAAGTCCAAAATGCAAGGGTTTATTGACGGCCCACGTCCCAGCCCGGCAGAGCATTCGGCCTTTGATATGCGCTTGCATTACGCTATCGCCGAGATGGCCGGCTCCAAACTTCTGCTCGAACTGATCGAACGATTGAAGGTCAAGACAGGGATGTATGACCAGGGCTCCATCCCCGACCGTCTGATCCCGGGTTGTGAAGAACATATCGCCTTGATTGACGCAGTGGTCGCCCAGAAACCCGAAGAGGCCGGCGCGGCCATGAAACTGCATTTGAGCAATGTCCGCGAATCGATCATCTCGCATATCTACCACGCCTTCTGATCCGCCTTCACGGGCCGAGGTTTCCAAAGCCGGTTGACTTTGCATTCCATGTGTATACCATTTGCATACACATCCGAAGCACAGTGGAGTCTCCATGCAGGCGCAACGACCCTCCGGCGGCATAGTTCTGGCGATCACCTTTCAGTATTACCGTGACCTGCCCGCCGCGATGCGCTTTTACGAGGACGTGCTGGGATTCACGCTGGCCATCGACCAGGGCTGGTCCAAGATCTATCGCATTGACGGTCAAGCTCATGTGGGTCTCGTCGATGAGACCCGTGGCATGCAGAAATGGCAGGAAAAGAAAACCGTACAGCTTTGCCTGCGGGTGCCGGATGTCGACGTCTGGTATGCCTGGGCTCAGGCCAATGAGGTCGCGGGCCTGACCAGGATGTTTGACAGTGACGAACTGGGCATCCGCGCCTTCGCGATGAACGACACCGAAGGCTACCAGATCGAGGTGCAGACAGCCCGCCCCGGTCACTGAACCCATTCCCGAGACAACAATGAACGAGGTCCGGTCAAGCGGCCCCATCACACATTCCCAACAACGGAGAAGTTCCCGATGAAATACCTGAGTGAAACCGCGCTTCGTGCCAGTGCGCTCGGCGTCGCGTTGATGGCGACGACCGCAAGCGTGGCGCTGGCCGACAAAGCCGTCACGATTGGCCTGACGGCCGACCCCAGCCACCTCTACCCGCTTGCGGGTGAGGAACTGTCATCCAATATCATGTATTACCACATCTATGATCCGCTGGTGAAGCGCAGCACGGACCTGACATTCGGACCCGGTCTGGCCGAAAGCTGGGAAAACGTCGACGACACCACATGGCGTTTCAAGTTGCGCGAGGGTGTCAAGTTCCACAACGGCAATGACTTCACCGCCGAGGACGTGGTGTTCACCGTTGAGAAGGCACGCGAGTCGATCCGCCCCGACCTCGTGGCAAATATCGCCTCGATCACCGCTGTTGACGACATGACCGTCGAGATCAAGACGCCCAAGCCCTATGCGGTCTTGCCCAACGATCTGGCCGAACTGCTGATCCTCGACAAGGAATACACGACAGAGGTCGGCGATGAGAAAATGGACCTCGAGCCGATGGGCACCGGCCCTTACAAGCTGGAAAACTGGACCAAGGAAGAGAAGCTGGTCCTGAGCGCCTTCGACGATTACTGGGCAGGTGAGCCCAAAATCGACACAGTGACATTCCGCCCGATCACCAACCCGGCAACCCGTACCGCGGCGCTGCTGACCGGTGAAGTGGATGTGATTCAGGATCTTGCCGTGCGCGATGTGGACCGGGTGAAGTCCGAAGACGGGTTCGAGGTGATCACCCGACCCAGCCTACTGAACCTGGTGCTGGCCATGGACATGCGAGAGAAGTCACCGACCATCGAGGGCGAAAACCCGATGACCGACCAGCGCGTGCGCGAAGCCATCGCGCGCGCGATCGACACCAACGCGATCAACGAGATCGTCATGAACGGTCTGGCCACGCCCAGCGACCAGTTCGTGCCGGAATCCCATATCGGCTATGCCGATGGCATGAGCTTTCGCGAGATGTATCCGGTGGACATCGAAAAGGCCAATGAGCTGATGGCCGAGGCGGGTTATGCCGATGGTTTCACCATGACGCTAGATGCCACCAACAACCGGTACGTGAACGACGCCCAAATCGCACAGGCACTGGCATCGATGCTGGCCAAGATCAACATCGATCTGGAGCTGAACATCATGCCCAAGTCGAACTTCTGGGGTTACATCCGCGTTCCGACCGAGAATTCCAGCTTCATCATGTCGGGTTGGGATGTTCCGGCGGGGGATGCGGGGTCCATGTATGGCGCGCTCTTCTATACCCGCGACAAGAAGGAAGGCTACGGTCAGGTCAACCGTGGATCCTATTCCAATCCGGAGCTGGACGCGCTGGTCGACAAGGCCGACGCCACCCCCAGCATCGAAGAGCGGGACGCATACCTTCAGGAAGCCTCCAAGCTGCTGCTCGAGGACATTCCGATGATCCCCGTGCACTACGAGCAGGACATCTATGCCGTGCGCGATGGTATCCACCTCGAGCCGCGCGTGGACAAGTTCATCTGGGCCTTTGACATGGACGTGGCCGAATAAGGGCACGCACCTGCGGCCCCGGCAACAGAAAGGCTGCCGGGGTCATTCCAGTTTCCCGCCTGCGAAAGACTGTTGCCACCCATGACCGGATATATTTTCAAACGACTGCTCCAGATGACCCTCGTGTTATGGGTCGTTTCCGTGATCGTCTTCCTCATGATGAGTTTCACCGGCGACCCGGTGTTCATGGTGGTGCCCATCGATGCCACCGATGCCGAGATCGCGCAGGCGCGGCGCCTGTTGGGTCTCGATCAATCGCTTTTTGTGCAATACGGGCGCTTTGTCACCAGTCTTGTTCAGGGGGATTTCGGAAATTCCTATGTCTTTCGCCAGCCGGCGATGGCGTTGATCCTGGAACGGCTGCCGGCCACGTTGGAAATGGTGCTGGTCGCCATGGCGCTGGCACTGGCCGTGGCGATTCCCTTGGGGGTCTATGCCGGGGCCAACCCGAACAGCCGCATAAGCCGCACCATCATGGCCGGGTCGCTTCTGGGCATCTCGCTGCCCGGTTTCTGGGTCGGCATGGTGCTCATCTTCCTGTTTGCGGTGCATTGGGGGATCTTTCCGTCCTCCGGGCGTGGCGACACGGCCGAGATATTCGGCCTGCGCGTCAGCCTTCTGACTGCGGATGGGTGGCACCATATCATCCTGCCCGCGGTCACTTTGTCGCTGGCGACCATGGCCATCCTCCTGCGCATGACTCGCGCGGGCATGATGGAGGTCAATCGGCAGGATTTCATGAAATTCGCCCGCGCCAAGGGCGCGACGCGCCGTGACGTGCTCTATAAGCACGGGCTGAAAAACGCGCTGATCCCCGTCATCACGATCTTCGGCCTTCAACTGGGCGATCTCATCGCCTTTGCCACGATCACCGAGACGATCTTTTCCTGGCCCGGAATGGGGAAGCTGCTGATCGACAGCATCTATCGCGCCGATCGGCCCGTGATCGTTGTCTACCTGATGCTTGTCGCGCTGATCTTCGTGGTCATCAATTTCCTCGTCGATATCATCTACACGCTGATCGACCCGCGCATCACGTTGAAATGAGGGGCGATAAAATGACGGCATTCCTTCAGTCGGAATTCTTCCACAACTACTGCCGCAGCAGTTCGGCAATGATCGGCAGCGGGTTGATGGCCTTTTTTGCGCTCGCCGTTCTGATCGGTCCGTTCCTGGTTGCGCAGAACCCCTATGACAACGCGACACTGAACCTGTTGGACAGCTACAAGCCGCCCATGTGGCTTGAGGGAGGCGATCCGCAATTCCCGCTGGGTACGGACGGACAGGGACGGGATGTCTGGGCTTCCATCCTTTACGGCGCGCGCATTTCACTGTTCATCGGATTGGTGGCGATGATTGCCTCGTGCACGATCGGCACGGTCCTGGGGCTGATCGCCGGGTTTTACGGCGGACTTGCCGACAGCATCATCATGCGCATCGCCGATATCCAGCTGTCGTTTCCGTCGATCCTGATCGCACTCTTCCTCATGTCGGCGGTGGGCACGGGGATCGACAAGGTCTTGATCGCGCTCACGGCGGTCGGTTGGGTGGTCTATGCACGGACCGTGCGCGGCTCGACCCTCTCGGAGATCGAAAAGGAATATGTACAGGCAGCCAAGGTTGCCGGGCTACCCAATACCAAGATCATCCGCAAGCATGTGTTGCCCAATGTGCTTACCCCACTCATCGTGATCGCAACGATCCAGGTCGGTACCTTCGTACTGATCGAAGCCTCGCTCTCGTTCCTGGGCGTGGGTGTTCCGATAACCAAGCCGTCGCTGGGGCTTCTGATCAAGAACGGCTTTGACGTGCTGTTCAGCGGGCTCTGGTGGACCAGCGTCTTTCCCGGGTTCGCGATCATGATGCTGGTCTTCGGCATCAATCTGTTTGGCGATTTCCTGCGTGACGAATTGAACCCGAGGTTGAAGTAATGACTGAAGCGGCAAAACAACCGCTGCTCGATGTGCGCGATCTGCGGACCCATTTCCATACGTTTGGCGGGACCGTGAAGGCCGTCAATGGCGTCAGCTTTGACATTGCCGAAGGCGAGGTCATGGGGCTGGTTGGCGAAAGCGGTGGTGGCAAATCCGTGGTCGGCTTTTCGATCCTCGGGTTGATCGACAGCCCCGGCAAAATCGAAGGCGGCCAGATCCTGCTCGATGGCGAAGACCTTGTGAAAGCGGGCGAGGCGCGGTTGCGCGAAATCCGTGGGCGCGAAATCTCCATGGTTTTTCAAGACCCGATGACGTCCCTCAACCCGTTGCACAGTGTCGGGCGGCAGATGGACGAAGTCTTGCGCCTGCACAGTGATCTTGACGCCCAGGCACGTCATGCCGCCTGTGTCGAGATGCTGGAAAGCGTCGGCATCAGCCGTGCGACGGAGCGGCTCAGGGCCTATCCGCACCAGTTCTCGGGTGGAATGCGTCAGCGGGTCGTGATCGCCATTGCCTTGCTCGCGCGGCCCCGGCTCATCATCGCGGACGAGCCGACAACGGCGCTCGATGTGACGATCCAGAGCCAGATCCTCAAGTTGATGCGCCGCCAGATCGCGGAAAAGGGCGCCTCGATGATCCTCGTGACCCATGACCTTGCCGTTGTGTCCGAGATGGCCGATCGTATCACCGTCCTCTACTGCGGCAACGTGGTGGAGAGGGGCCGCGCGCGTGAACTGATTGAGGCGCCGGCGCACCCGTATACGCGCGGGCTGATCGACAGCATTCCCGACCCGTCCAACCGGCACGAGCGGCTCAAGCAGATCCCCGGCACGGTGCCCGACATCCGCAACCTGCCGCAGGGCTGCAACTTTCGCGACCGCTGTCCGCGCGCGCAGACCCTCTGTGCCGAGATCGAGCCCAAGCTCTCCGCCCAGCGCGGCTCGCTCTCGGCGGCCTGCCACTTTCCACTGAACCCCGGAGAATCCGCATGACCGACGTCACTGCACCCATGCTCGACGTGCGCAATCTGGAGATGCACTTTCCCCTTGGCGGAGGCTTGTTCGACCGGCTGCGGATCGGGCGCAAAGGGCCTCGGCTGAACCGCTCTGTCGTGCGCGCCGTGAACGGGGTGAGCTTCAGCATCAAGCGGGGCGAGATCATGGCACTGGTCGGCGAAAGTGGCTGTGGCAAGTCCACCGTAGCGAAAACCATCGCACGTATCTACAAACCCACCGGCGGGGAGTTGCTGATCGATGGTGAGGATGTGGCCGATCATGATTTTGCGCAGATGCTGCCGGTCCGCGCCAAGATGCAGATGATCTTTCAAGACCCCTATGCCTCGCTCAACCCACGCCAGAAGGTGCGCGACATCGTGGCCGAACCGCTCTTGCAGCAGGCCAAGGGCGCCGAAGCGCGGCGCGAAGTGCCGGCACGAATCGAACAATTGCTGGCGCGCGTGGGGCTAAATGCCGAGCATGCCGGACGCTATCCGCATCAGTTCTCGGGTGGACAGCGACAGCGAATCGGCATCGCGCGGGCGCTGTCGGTCACACCGGGTCTGATCGTGGCGGATGAACCCGTCTCCGCGCTCGACGTGTCCATTCAGGCGCAGATTCTCAATCTGATGAAAGATCTGCGCGACGAATTCGGGCTGGCCTACCTGTTCATCAGCCATGACCTGTCAGTTGTGCATCACGTCGCCGACAAGATCGGGGTGATGTACCTGGGCTTCATGGTTGAGACCGCGCCGCGTGACGTGCTGTTCGCACGCCCGCGCCATCCGTATACCCGCGCGCTGCTGTCTGCCGCGCCGAGCATCAAGGCAAAGCGCGACAAGCAGGAGATCGAGCTCACCGGGGAGGTGCCTTCGGCGCTGTCATTGCCGTCGGGCTGCTGTTTTCGTACCAGGTGCCCCTTTGCCTGGGACCGCTGCGCCGTCGAACGCCCCGCCTTGCGCGACATGGGCGAGGGCCAGGCCGTGGCCTGCCACTTGATCGACGAACCGGAAAGGGATGTCGCATGACCTTGATAGCACAGTCTCGGCTGAAGCTTGGTGACCCGCATGATTGCACGGATGCCAACGACGAATTGACGGTACTGCACGCGATCTATGACACGCTGGTCAAACGCGAAGGGCAGGGATTTGTGCCAGCGCTGGCGCGGGAGTGGACGGTATCAGAGGATGCCCGAACGTGGACCTTCACCTTGCGGAGCAACGTGCAGTTTCACGATGGCACGCCCTGCGATGCCGCCGCCGTTGCTGCCTCACTCGAACGCATGGCACGGGAAGACAAGGGCTATACCCTGGGTGCGCCCGCAGTCTGGCGGCAGTTTCTCGGTGGGGCGGCGTTCGAGATGCTGGATCCGCTGCGATTGCGAATCACGCTCACCGCGCCGATGGCGGATCTGCTCGACGTGCTGGAACAGGGCTTCATCGTCTCCCCTTCGGCTTTTGAGGGACTGGATGCCGGCGATTATTCGAGGCAGATCGGCAGTGGCCCGTATCGGATTGCCCAGGTCACGGCGGAACGGATCACCGCCACGCTTGTCGAGGGGCATTTTGGCGGCACGCCCGCCAATTCCTCGGTCACCTGGTTGCTGGAACCTGATGCGGCCACGCGCCAGGCGATGCTCGAGAGCGGCAAGGTGCAGGTGGCCAATGATCTGGATTTCGTGGCCTCGCGTGCGCTGGGTGCCATGCGGCATGAATTTCTTTCGCCCGTGGCGATCATCTATCTGCTCAACGCCTCCAGGGGTCCGCTGGCCGATGCGCGCGTTCGCCGGGCGCTGAGCCTTGCCGTCGACCGGGATGCTATCGTCGAGACGGTGACGCACGGCGCTGCGCGCCCCTTGCGCGGTTTCATCAGCCCCAACCATTTCGGCGCCGGGCAGGGGGCTGGCGCGCAAATGAACCGTGAGAAGGCTCGCGCGTTGTTGACCGAAGCTGGCCATGGCGACGGGCTGGTGCTCGAGGTAGATTGCCCGACGCGCCTGCCAGATGAGGCCGAGCGGCTCACAGCGGCTCTGGGCCTGCAGCTTGAAACCGTCGGGATCACACTCAAGACACATGTACATCCCGAGCGTGAAGATTATGCCCACATGGTCCGTCGCAAGGAGATCCATGATCTTTGCATCTTTGATTCCAGCCCCATGAGCACCTATCGCGTACTTTACGAGAAGATCGACAGCCGCGTCGCAGGATCATGGTGGCAGGGCTATGCGAATCCTGCGGTCGAGTCGCTGATCGACCGGGGCCGCGTGACCACCGACCGCGCCGCGCGGGCCGAGATCTGGCGGCAGGCCTATGTGCTGCTGCAAGAGGATCCTGCGTGGCTCACGCTATACAATCCCCTGCGGGTGATCGGGATCGCGGGGGAGCATCCGGACTTTGCCATGCCCGCCAATGGCGCACTGGACGTGAGGCGCCTTCCCCCACTTGGGGAGACCACCGATGCAGGCTGATACACTTCTGACCGGCGGGTGCGTCATTACTATGGACCCGTCCCGCCGCGTGATCGAAGACGGGGCCGTCGCCGTGGCCAACGGGGTCATCGTGGCGATCGGCACGGCCGCGACCTTGCGAGAACAGATCGAGGCGGCGGCGGTAATCGACGTCACGGGCCATGTCGTCTTTCCAGGACTGGTCGACGTTCATGCCCACGCGGGCCATGGCCTGATCAAGACGATGGGGATGCATCGGGAAAACCGCTGGGAGGCGATCTGCGGCGAGGTCTATACGCGGGTTTCGCCTCCTGAATTCTGGCATGCCGAAGGCCGCCTCGCTGCACTGGAAAGGCTGCGGTTTGGCGTGACCACCGGTGTATCCCTCCTTGGTGGCGGCGACACGATCATGCGCAGCGATCACCCCGAGTATGCCGCCGCCCATTGCCGCGGGGTGGTCGAGGTAGGCACCCGCAGCGTTGTCGCCGTGGGCCCGACCCGCGCGCCACACCCGATCACCTATGCCGATTGGAAAGACGGCACGCAACGCCACTACCCTGTGACTTTCGAACAGCAATTCGACACGAGCAAGGCTGTGGCCGCAGACTGGCACGGCACTCATTCAGGCCGCATCAACATCGCCATGCTATACCCCGTATTGCGTGATGAACATGAGCGCGACATGGCCCCTGCCGACTATGCCGCCGCCTGCGAACAAGCCCGGGCCGTGCGGGCCTTTGCACGCGAAAAAGGGTTGGTCTTTACCCAGGACGGGCATTGGCGCGGCTCAATCCGCCGGGCTGATGCACTTGGGCTCCTGGGGCCTGACGCGCTGCTGTCGCATTGCATCGATCTGCACGACGACGAGATCATGCTGATGGCTCGGACCGACACGAAGATCGCGCATAACCCTTCGGCCAATGCATCTATCTCGGGCCGCTGCCCAGCCATCGAAATGCTAGAGATTGGCGCCTGCGTGGCCTTGGGGTCGGATGCTACCGCGCCGGACCGGTCCGGCGACATGTTCCGCCACATGCAACAGGCCATGCACTACCACCGTCGCCATTTCCGCGATGCCGACGTGTTGCCCATCGGCAAGGTGCTCGAGATGTGCACCATCGACGGAGCGAGGGCGCTGGGGATGGAGAAAAGCATCGGCTCGCTCGAGATGGGCAAGGCAGCCGATATCGTCACGCTGGACCTTGCGCGCGCGCATCTTCAGCCGGGCAACATGCCAGTGCACCGGCTGGTGTGTTTTGCCAACGGCAACGATGTGACCAATGTGATGGTCGGTGGCGAAATGGTGCTGCGCGACGGCCGCGCGACGCGCTTGGACGAGGCCACCGTTCTGAACGAAGCCGCAGAACAGGAAAATCTGATGATCGACCGCATGGGCGCACGGCAAGACCTGCAACTGCCGTCCGATTTCTGGGGTCATCCGGGAGGACAATCATGACGATCTACATCATCAACCCAAATAGCAGTCAGCATGTCACGGATGGTATAGACCGCGCGGTCGATCCGATGCGCGCGGCCAGTCCGGTGCCAATCATTGCCCGTACATTGGCCGAAGGTCCGCCGGGGATCGAGACCCAGGCCCATGTCGATGGCGTCGTCGGCCCGATGCTGTCCCATTGCGCGGACCTCGAGGATCAGGCCAGCGCCTTCGTGGTCGCCTGTTTCTCCGACCCGGGGCTCACGGCTCTTCGCGAACAATCCTCCCGACCGGTGCTCGGCATTGCCGAGGCGGCCGTTCTGACCGCCATGACCCTCGGCCAGCGTTTTGGCATCCTGTCGATCTTGCAACGCAGCATCCCGCGCCACATGCGTTACCTGGGTGCGATGGGGGTGACGGACCGGCTGGCCGGCGATCAACCGCTGGAGCTCGGCGTTCTTGACCTGGCAGACGAGACACGCACCTTTGACCGGCTCAAGACCGTGGGCACCAGCCTGCGCGATGGCGCGGGCGCCGATGTGCTGATTCTCGGCTGCGCCGGGATGACCGCCTTTCGCGGTAATCTTGAAACACATCTTGGCATTCCCGTGGTTGAACCCTGCCAAGCGGCCACCGCCATGGCCATTGGCCGGGTCGCCCTGCAACAGACACGATAGGAGACAACATGTCAGCACTCACAACCGCGGCCAGAGGCGTCTTTGTCATCGCCGTCACCCCATTCCACCCAGACGGGCGCATCGACATCGAAAGCTGCGACCGCATGGTCGACTTCTATCTCGAAACAGGCGCCACGGGCCTGACCGTTCTTGGCATGATGGGCGAGGCCCCCAAGCTGACGATCTCGGAATCCTGCGATGTTGTCGCACGAATCCTCAAGCGGGTTGGCGGTCGCGTGCCAGTGGTCGTCGGCGTTTCGGCTCCGGGTTTTGCACAGATCGATACCTTGACCCGCGCGGTCATGGACCTGGGCGCGGCAGGCGTCATGGTGGCCCCGCCCGGCAGCCTGCGCACCGACGATCAGATCGTGAACTACTATACCCAAGTGGCCGATACCCTGGGTGAGGTTCCCTTCGTCCTGCAAGATTTTCCATTGGTCACCGGCGTGCAGATGTCGCCAAAAGTGATCGCGCGCATCGTCAATGATCTGCCGACCTGCGTGTGCCTCAAGCACGAAGACTGGCCCGGTCTGGAAAAGATCAGCGTCCTTCGGGCCGAGGGTATGCTGAAGCGCCCTTTGTCGATCCTTTGCGGCAATGGCGGGCTCTTTCTTCCCGAGGAAATGGGTCGCGGCGCGGATGGCGCGATGACAGGCTTTGCCTACCCCGAGATGATGGTTCAGGTGGTGGATCTCTACAGCAAGGACGACATGACTCGCGCGCAGGACATCTTTGACGCTTATTTGCCGCTCGCACGTTTCGAGCAGCAGCCGGGGCTGGGCCTCGCGATCCGAAAATACACGCTCGCCAGGCGCGGAGTCATCGCTCACGATAGCCTGCGCCGCCCCGGTGCGCCGTTAACAGAAAGAACCCGTGCCGAGGTGGACCAACTGATCGCCCGGCAAGAGAAACGACTGAAGGAATTGAACTGATGGATCTGGAACTCACCGGTAAACGTGCACTTGTTCTCGGGGCCAGCCGCGGCCTTGGCATGGCTATCGCCAATTCGCTCGCCGCCGAAGGCGCCACCGTCTTTGCTGCTGCGCGCAACCGCGACAAGATCGAGGCTTGGGCGGCAGGCATGGACCACGTGCATCCCGTGGAATGCGACCTCTCGCAAATCGCGCAGGTCGATGCGCTGGCAGACAGCCTTCTGGCAGATGGCGGCGTGGACATCATTGTCAACAACGGCGGCGGTCCTCCTCCGGGCACAGCGCAGGCCGCGGAACGGGCCCTGTGGCTCACCCATTTCGAGGCGATGGCAGCCAATATCTTTCACCTTAACACCCGGCTTCTCCCCGCGATGAAAGAACGGGGCTGGGGACGAATCATCTCGATCACCTCTTCGGGTGTTGAACAGCCGATCCCCAATCTGGCGCTGAGCAACGGCATCCGTTCCGCCGTGGTTGGCTGGTCAAAGACGCTGGCGAACGAGGTCGCTGGCGATGGCATCACGGTAAACGTGGTCATGCCGGGTCGCATTCATACGCAACGTGTCGACGAACTCGATGCCGCCGCAGCCAAGCGCACGGACAGCGATGTCGCCGATGTCGCCGCCAGGTCGCGCGCGACGATCCCGGCCAGCCGCTATGGAAAGCCCGAGGAATTCGCGGATGTGGTGAGCTTTCTTGCATCGGCCCGCGCAAGCTATGTGACAGGCTCGCGTATTCGGATCGACGGCGGGGCAATCCGCGGCATCTGATGGATGCGACAGTTCCGGATCGAGAGGCCACGCGACGCCATTGGCTGCCGCGCGGCCATGAGGCGGCGCCGATGGATTACCTTGAAGGCAAATAGTTCCGCCCGTCCGTGAGCGGATGATGGTCTCGGGGCCATGCCGCGCTCGACGTTTCGCGGCGCAGTATCCTCAGCATGCAAGGAAGCGAGTGCCTCTGGGCAGCGGCCCGCGATTTGGAAAGATTGCATGAGCTTTCCAAATCCCGGGCCGGAATATCATCAAAACACGAATTTTCGGCCTTGAAATGGTGCCCAGGAGAGGACTCGAACCTCCACGTCCATACGGACACTAGCACCTGAAGCTAGCGCGTCTACCAATTCCGCCACCTGGGCAGGTGTCGTGAGGCAGGCGTTTAGACCGCGCTCGGAAGACTGTCAATCGGTTTTCCTGTATATGCCGGGGCCTCCGTTTTGCCTTGTCCCGCAAGCCGCCGGGCGATAGGAAAAGTCGACATCTTGCAAGACCGGAGGGCGCCATGTCGAAGCTTGTCACCATCTATGGCGGATCGGGGTTCGTGGGGCGGTATATCGTCCAGCAGCTGGCCGCAAAGGGCTGGCGGGTGCGGGTGGCTGTACGGCGGCCCAACGAGGCGATGTTCGTCAAGCCCTATGGCGTGCCCGGTCAGGTCGAGCCGGTGTTTTGCAACATCCGCGACGATGCGAGCGTGACCGCCGTGATGCAGGGGGCGGATGCGGTAGTGAATTGTGTCGGGACGTTTGCCGCACGGGGGCGCAACAATTTCGACTCGGTTCAGGCCGAAGGGGCCGAGCGGATCGCGCGGATCGCGGCAGATCAGGGCATAGAGCGGATGGTGCATATCTCGGCGCTGGGCGTGGATCGTGACCAGAAGAGCGACTATGCACGCACCAAACGGGCCGGAGAGGAGGGCGTGCTGCGCCATATGCCGGCTGCGATGATCCTGCGCCCATCCGTGGTGTTCGGCCCCGAGGACGGGTTTTTCAACCGCTTTGCCGGGATGAGCCGGTTCGGCCCCATCCTGCCCCTGTTCGGGGGCGAGACCAAGTTCCAGCCCGTCTATGTCGATGACGTGGCCCGGGCGGCCGTGATGGGTGTCGAGGGCAAGGCCGAGGGCGTCTTTGAACTGGGTGGACCCGAGGTGAAAAGCCTGCGCGGCTGGGTTCGCGTGATGCTTGAGACGATCCACAAGCGGCGTCTGGTGATGGATCTGCCGATGTGGCTGGGACGATTGATGGCGTGGGGGTTCGACATGGTCGAGATTGCCAGCCTGGGTTTGATCGGCAACGGCGTTCTGACCCGCGATCAGGTCCGGCAGCTGGGCACCGACAACGTGGTGGCCGACGGGGCCCGGGGTTTTGCCGATCTGGGGATCGAACCGGTCGCGGTCGAGGCCATGATCGACAGCTATCTCTGGCGCTTTCGGTCATCCGGACAATATGACGCGATCCGTGATTCGGCCAAGAACCTCAGAACCTAGACCGAATAGGCCAAGGCCAGAAGGACAAGACCCAGAAGCACGCGGTAGATCACGTACGGGGTGAAACTCGTGGTGCGCAGCAGCCGCATCATGAACCCAAGCGCGAGCAGGGCAGCGAAAAAGGCAAACAGCGCCGCGATGGCACCGTCGCGGGCGGCGCCCATGTTGGCGGTGGCGGCGACCTCGAACCCGAGCAGGGCACCCGAAGCAAAGATCGTGGGGATCGACATCAGCATGGAGAGTTTCGCAGCGTCGTGACGGGCATAGCCCAACATGCGCCCCGCGGTGATGCAGATGCCCGAGCGCGACGTGCCGGGGATCAGGGCCACGGCCTGCCAGAGGCCCATCCTGATCGCATCGGCCAGGTTCCAGTCGGCATCTGTTTTCGTGGTCGCGCCGGCCTGGTCGGCCCACCAAAGGAAGAGCCCGAAAAGCAGCATCGTCCAGCCGATAACGGTCATCGAGCGCATGGCGTCACTCAGACCGGTAAGCTTTAGGAACAGGCCAAGGAGGATGGCGGGAATCGTGGCGATCAGAAGCAGGAAGGCGAGACGCGCGCCGGGGGTGTCGATCCGTCCGATGAGCATGCGCGGGATGCCCGCGAAGCCCATGCGAACGTCGCGCCAGAAAAACAGGATCACGGCAAAGAGCGTACCGATATGTACCGCGACGTCGATCACCTGGCCCTGATCGTCCATGCCTGAAAGTTCCGGCAAGAGGATAAGGTGGCCCGAGGACGACACAGGCAGAAATTCGGTGACGCCCTGAATCAGGGCGACGAGAATCAGGTGAAGGAGTGGCATGTGCTCGGCCTTTGGGTATTTTTTCAGCTATAAGGGCGGGTGCTGTTAAGGTGAAGGCGGAAATTAGGTCCGTAACGGTCCTAAAAAGGGAAATTTTTTCGCAAATAATCAACGGCCATATCAGAATGCGTCCCTTTAGGTCACTAATACTGACTTTTCTTTCGTGATATGATGCATTAATCAGCAGTTCACTGGAAAAATGATGCGGAGAGGATCGCCGTGGCCAAGCAACCGATGTTGAAATTCGTGTCTGTCGGAAGGGACATGCCCGAGAAGCGCGTGCCCAACCTGCGCAACAGGGATTTCCACGAGATTTATGGCGAGTACGCGGACGAGAAGGCGCGCGAGCAGGCCGGGCGGTGCAGCCAGTGCGGCGTGCCCTATTGCCAGACCCATTGCCCGCTGCACAACAACATCCCCGACTGGCTGCGCATGACGGCCGAGGGACGGCTGCGCGAAGCCTATGACCTGAGCCAGGCGACCAACACCTTCCCCGAGATCTGCGGCCGCATCTGCCCTCAGGACCGGCTGTGCGAGGGCAATTGCGTGATCGAGAAATCGGGCCACGGCACGGTGACGATCGGCGCGATCGAGAAATACATCACCGACACGGCATGGGAAGAGGGCTGGGTCCAGCCCATCACACCGGCGCGCGAGCGGACGGAAAGCGTGGGCATTATCGGCGCGGGGCCCGGCGGGCTGGCCGCCGCCGATCACCTGCGCCGGGCCGGCGTGCAGGTCACGGTCTATGACCGCTATGACCGGGGTGGCGGGCTCATGACCTATGGAATTCCGGGGTTCAAGCTGGAAAAGGACGTGGTGATGCGCCGGATGGAGCAGCTCGAACAGGGTGGCGTTCAGTTCCGGCTCAATTGCAACGTGGGCGACGACATCTCGTTCGAGGAAATCCGCGCGGCACATGATGCGGTGATCATCGCGACCGGCGTTTACAAGAGCCGCGAATTGCCGGGGCCGGGCGCGGGCGCGCGGGGGATCGTCCGGGCGATTGATTACCTCACCGCGTCGAACCGCCTGGGATTTGGCGACAGCGTGCCGGATTTCGAAAGTGGCGAGCTGAATGCCAACTGCAAGAAGGTGATCGTGATCGGCGGTGGCGACACGGCGATGGATTGCGTGCGCACCGCCGTCAGGCAAGGTGCGGAGAGCGTGAAATGCCTCTACCGGCGCGACCGGGCCAACATGCCGGGCAGCCAGCGCGAGGTGCAGAACGCCGAGGAAGAAGGCGTGATCTTCGAATGGCTGGCCGCACCGAAAGCGTTCAAGGGCGATCCGGTGAATGGCGTGGTGGTGCAGCGGATGCGCCTTGGCGTGCCGGATGCGACAGGACGGCAAAGCCCCGAGGTGATCGAAGGGGCGGATTACACCGAAAGCGCCGACCTTGTGATAAAGGCGCTCGGATTCGAGCCCGAAGACCTGCCCGCGCTGTGGGATCAGCCGGAACTGACCGTGACCGGATGGGGCACGGTGAAGGCGCAATATGGAAGTGGCGAAACCGAGCTGGACGGGGTTTACGCGGTGGGTGACATCGTGCGCGGAGCGAGCCTCGTGGTCTGGGCGATCCGCGACGGGCGCGATTGTGCCGATGCGATCCTGTCGCGCCTGAACGGCGTTAAGGAAATGGCCGCGGAGTGATAAACTGGGGGGTGACTCATGTGCACCGCCCGGCTGCTGCCCGGCTGCCGGGAAACACGCCGGAGAAAGTTAAAGTGTCAGCATTGCTGACCTGTCTGATGAAGAAACCGTGAATGCGGAGCACCGGGGCAACAGCGCCCGAAACGGAGGTGACAAGATGAAAGACCTTGAGATCCGGACCGAAAACTGGGCCGACGAGCAGGCGGCGCTGCGCGATTACGTGGCCAAGCACGGGATGTACGCACATGAGGACGAACACTCGTCCTGTGGTGTGGGCCTCGTGGTCAACCTCGACGGTCAGCCCTCGCGCCGCGTCGTCGAGGCCGGGATTGCCGCGCTCAAGGCGGTGTGGCACCGCGGCGCGGTGGATGCGGATGGCAAGACCGGCGACGGGGCGGGCATTCACCTGCAAATCCCGGTGCCGTTCTTTTACGACCAGATCCGCCGCACCGGGCATGAGCCGCGCAAGGACGAGTTGATTGCAGTGGGACAGGTGTTTTTGCCGCGCACGGATTTCGGCGCGCAAGAGACCTGCCGGACCATCGTGGAAACCGAGATCCTGCGCATGGGTTATTACATCTATGGCTGGCGGCACGTGCCCGTGGAGATCGAGTGCCTTGGCGAAAAGGCCAACGCGACCCGGCCCGAGATCGAGCAGATCATCCTGTCGAACACCAAGGGCGTGGACCAGGAAACGTTCGAGCGCGAGCTTTACGTGGTGCGCCGCCGCATCGAGAAGGCGGCGATGGCGGCCGGGATCCAGGGGCTTTACATCTGTTCGCTGTCCTGCCGGTCGATCATCTACAAGGGGATGATGCTGGCCGAGCAGGTGGCCGAGTTCTATCCTGATCTGCAGGATGCGCGGTTCGAGAGCGCCTATGCGCTTTACCACCAGCGCTACAGCACCAACACCTTTCCGCAATGGTGGCTGGCGCAGCCGTTCCGCATGCTGGCGCATAACGGCGAGATCAACACGCTCAAGGGCAATGTCAACTGGATGAAGAGCCATGAAATCCGAATGGCCTCATCCACCTTTGGCGACCTGGCCGAGGACATCAAGCCGATCATCCAGAACGGATCGTCGGATTCGGCCGCGCTTGACGCGGTGTTCGAGGTTCTGGTGCGCGCCGGGCGCAATGCGCCGATGGCCAAGACCATGCTGGTGCCGGAAAGCTGGTCGAAACAGGCGGTGGAACTGCCCGAGGCCTGGCGCGACATGTATTCCTACTGCAACTCGGTTATGGAGCCCTGGGACGGGCCTGCGGCGCTGGCCATGACCGATGGGCGCTGGGTCTGTGCGGGGCTGGATCGGAACGGGCTGCGCCCGATGCGCTATGTGGTGACAGGCGAGGGGATGCTGATCGCCGGGTCCGAGGCGGGCATGGTGCCGGTGGATGAATCGCGCGTGGTGGAGAAGGGCGCGCTGGGTCCCGGCCAGTTGCTGGCCGTTGACATGAAGGAGGGCACGCTCTTTCACGACACCGAGATCAAGGACAGGCTGGCCGCTGCGCAGCCCTTCGGCGAATGGGTCGGCAAGATCACCGAGCTGGACGAGCGGCTTGCCGAGGTCGAGGAAAAGCCGCTCTTTGCCGGCGATGAGCTGCGCAAGCGGCAGATCGCGGCGGGCTATACGCTTGAAGAGCTGGAGCAGATCCTTGCGCCGATGGCCGAGGACGGCAAGGAGGCGCTCGCCAGCATGGGCGACGATACGCCCAGCGCGGTCCTGTCCACGAAATACCGGCCACTGTCGCATTTCTTTCGCCAGAATTTCAGCCAGGTGACGAACCCGCCGATCGACAGCCTGCGGGAATTCCGGGTGATGAGCCTCAAGACGCGGTTCGGGAACCTCAAGAACGTGCTGGACGAGTCGAGCGCCCAGACCGAGATCATCGTGCTGGAAAGTCCGTTCGTCGGCAATGCGCAATGGGCCGAGCTGACCACGCTGCTCAACGCCGACCTGGTCGAGATCGATTGCACCTTTGCCGCGGGCGGAAGCGAGACCGCGCTGCGCGATGCGTTGGAGCGCGTCCGCGCCGAGGCCGAGGACGCGGTGCGCAGCGGGGCGGGGCATATCGTTCTGACCGACGAGCACCAAGGGCCGGACCGGGTGCCGATGCCGATGATCCTGGCCACGAGCGCGGTGCATTCGGGCCTGACCGCCAAGGGGCTGCGGACCTTCTGTTCGCTGAACGTGCGGTCCGCCGAATGCATCGATCCGCATTATTTCGCCGTTCTGGTGAGTGCGGGCGCAACGGTGGTCAATCCCTACCTGGCCGAGGATTCGATTGCCGACCGGATCGCGCGGGGCCTGCTGGAAGGGAGCCTGAGCGAGAATGTCGCGCGCTATCGCGAGGCGATCGACCAGGGGCTCCTGAAGATCATGGCCAAGATGGGGATCAGCGTGATCTCGTCCTATCGCGGCGGCCTGAATTTCGAGGCGGTCGGCCTCAGCCGGGCAATGTGCGCGGAGTACTTTCCCGGCATGACCAGTCGGATCAGCGGCATCGGCGTGAGCGGTATCCAGAAGAAGATCGAAGAGGTGCACCGGCAGGGCTGGCACATGGGCCGCGATGTTCTGCCGATCGGCGGCTTCTACAAGGCGCGCCGGTCGGGCGAGACGCACGCATGGGGCGCGCAGACGATGCACCTGATGCAGATGGCCTGCAACAAGGCGTCGTACGAGCTGTGGAAACAGTATTCCAAGGCGATACAGGCCAACCCGCCAATTCACCTGCGCGATCTCTTGGCGATCAAGCCGCTGGGCAATCCGCTGCCCATCGAGGAGGTCGAAAGCATCACCGCGATCCGCAAACGCTTTGTCACGCCGGGCATGAGCCTTGGCGCGCTCAGTCCCGAGGCACACAAGACCCTCAACGTGGCGATGAACCGGATCGGCGCCAAGTCAGACAGTGGCGAAGGCGGCGAAGACCCGGCGCATTTCGTGCCCGAACCGAACGGCGACAACCCCAGCGCCAAGATCAAGCAGGTCGCATCGGGACGGTTCGGGGTGACGGCGGAATACCTCAACCAGTGCGAGGAACTGGAAATCAAGGTGGCGCAAGGCGCCAAGCCCGGTGAGGGCGGGCAGCTTCCGGGGATGAAGGTCACCGACCTGATCGCGCGGCTGCGCCATTCGACCAAGGGTGTCACGTTGATCAGCCCGCCACCGCACCACGACATCTACAGCATCGAGGATCTGGCGCAGCTGATCTATGACCTCAAGCAGATCAACCCGCGCGCCAAGGTGACGGTGAAACTGGTCGCAAGCTCGGGCGTGGGCACGATTGCCGCCGGGGTGGCCAAGGCCAAGGCGGACGTGATCCTGATCTCGGGGCATAATGGCGGCACAGGGGCAAGCCCGGCGACATCCATCAAGTATGCCGGCCTGCCATGGGAGATGGGCCTGACCGAGGCGCACCAGGTTCTGGCGATGAACAAGCTGCGCGAGCGGGTGACATTGCGCACCGACGGCGGGCTGCGCACCGGGCGCGATATCGTGATGGCCGCGATGATGGGGGCCGAGGAATACGGCATCGGGACCGCCGCGCTCATCTCGATGGGGTGCATCATGGTGCGTCAGTGCCAGTCGAACACCTGTCCGGTCGGGGTCTGCACGCAGGATGAGGACCTGCGCGCGAAATTCACAGGCAGCGCGGAAAAGGTGGTGAACCTGATCACCTTCTACGCCCAGGAAGTGCGCGAGATCCTGGCCAGCATCGGCGCACGCAGCCTTGGCGAGGTGATCGGGCGTGCCGATCTTCTCAGCCAGGTCAGCCGCGGGGCCGACCATCTTGACGATCTCGATCTCAACCCGCTGTTGATCACGGTCGATGGCGCGAAGGACATCGTTTATAACCGTGAAAGAAAACGCAACAAGGTGCCCGCGACGCTGGATGCGGAGATCGTGCGCGATGCGCGGCGGTTCCTCGAGGACGGGGAGAAAATGCAGCTTTCCTATGCGGTGCAAAACACGCATCGGACGGTCGGCACGCGGCTCTCGTCCCATATCGTGCGCAATTTCGGGATGCGCAACGCACTTCAGCCCGACCACCTGACGGTGAAGTTGACGGGTTCGGCGGGGCAAAGCCTTGGGGCTTTTGCCGCGCCCGGCCTCAAGATCGAGGTGAGCGGGGACGCCAACGACTATGTCGGCAAGGGGCTTTCGGGCGGGCTTATCGTCGTGCGCCCGCCAATGGCGAGCCCGCTCGTGGCGAGCGAGAACACGATCATTGGCAACACCGTGCTTTACGGCGCGACCGACGGCTATCTGTTCGCGGCTGGCCGCGCGGGCGAGCGGTTCGCGGTGCGCAACTCGGGCGCCAGGGTGGTGATCGAGGGCTGCGGCAGCAACGGGTGCGAATACATGACCGGCGGCGTTGCCGTGATCCTGGGTTCGATCGGGGCCAATTTCGGGGCCGGGATGACAGGCGGCATGGCCTATCTCCATGATCCTGATGGCGAGGCGCGCAAACTGATGAACATGGAGACACTTGTCACCTGCCCGGTGACGGTGGCCCATTGGGAACAGGAGTTGAAGCAGCTGATCGAGCGCCACCTGGCCGAAACCGGAAGCCGCAAGGCCGCCGACATCCTGCAGCATTGGGAGCTTGAACGGGGTCATTTCCTTCAGGTCTGTCCCAAGGAGATGCTGGACAAGATCGAATATCCGCTGAGCGAGGAGAAAGGCGCGATTCCCGCGGAATAGGGACTGTTCCATGCCTGCATCCCGGTATCGTCGGCCAACCCTCTGTTTAGAGGGATGGCACCGGGGCGCTTGCATTCAAGACACTTTTTCCGCTTCGCGAAACCGCCTATAGCTGGGCCGTGGCACAGAAAGCGAAATCCAGCGGTAAAACCGCCAAACGCGACGCATGGGTCGATCAGGCGCTCGCACCCTATTGGTGGTTGCGAAAGTGGCTGATCAGGCTGACGCTTCTGGCGGTGATCGTGGTTCTGGGCGGAGTCGGGTGGTATTCGGTGACGAACCCGGGCCAGACCCCTTACATGCGCGCCGAGGCGCGTCGACTGGGCGCGCCGGTCGATCATGCATGGGTGCCGCTCACTTCGGTTGCGCCGGTGATGGCGCGATCGGTCGTGGCGGCGGAGGATGCCAATTTCTGCCTGCACTGGGGCTTTGACATGGAAGCGATCCGCACCGCGCTTGACGAGGGATCAGGGCGCGGGGCTTCAACCCTCAGTCAACAGGTGGTGAAGAATGTCTATCTCTGGCAGGGGCGAAACTGGACCCGCAAGGCGCTGGAGGCGGTTATCACCCCGGTCGTCGAGGCAATGTGGTCGAAGCGGCGGATCGTCGAGGTTTACCTCAACGTGGCGGAGTTCGACGAGGGCGTTTTCGGAATCGATGCAGCCGCCCAGCATTATTTCAGCGTGACCCCCGCCGATCTGAGCCCGGTTCAGGCCGCGCGGCTGGCCGCGGTTCTGCCGAGCCCCAAGACACGCTCTGCGGCCCGGCCGGCGCGCGGGCTTGCGCTTCGGGCCACGGCCATCATGGACGGGGCGGAAACAATTCGCCGGGACGGGCGGGCAAGCTGTTTCGAGGATTGAAAATCCTACGCCAAACCGGCATTGAGGGTGTGTCTTTCACAACCCAGACCTGAGCCATGGCCAAACTATATCACGTTCCGCTGTCCCCGTTCTGCCGCAAGGTTCGTCTCAGCCTGGCAGAGAAGAAGATCGAATGTGAGCTGATCGAGGAGCGCTATTGGGAACAGGACCCTGATTTCCTGCGGCGCAACCCGGCGGGAAAGATCCCGGTCTTGAAGATCGACGGGATGATCCTGTCGGAGAGCGCCGCGATTTGCGAGTATCTCGAGGAAACCCGGCCCGATGTGCCGCTTTTGCCAAGGGATCCGGTCGGGCGGTTCGAGGTGCGGCGTCTCGTCGGGTGGTTCGATGACAAGTTCCACCGTGAAGTGACCGCGAACCTTGTCTATGAGCGGGTCAACAAGAAGGTGATGAAGCAGGGGTATCCGGATTCTAAGAACGTCAAGACCGGGTCGCAGAAGATCAAGTATCACCTAGATTACATGGCCTGGCTTCTGGATCAGCGGCGATGGCTGGCCGGTGACGTGTTGACCCTGGCCGATTTCGCCGCGGCGGCGCACCTGTCCGCGCTCGATTATATCTCGGACGTGGATTGGAACCGAAGCGAGGTGGTCAAGGATTGGTACGCCAAGATCAAGTCGCGGCCCGCGTTTCGCGGCATCCTGGCCGATCAGGTGCCGGGATTTCCACCGCCGGCGCATTATGCCGACCTGGATTTCTGAATGGGGGCGTTGCCCCCATACCCCCAGAGTATTTTCGGCAAGATGAAGCATGGGGCATGATCTGAAAACCCGACTGGTGGAGCGCGCGCGCGCCGAAGGTTTCGCGGCGGCGCGGATATGTCGACCATGGGATGTCCCGCATGTGATGGGGGATCTAAGGGGGTTTCTGGCCGAAGGTTATCACGGCACCATGGGGTGGCTGACTGAGCGGGTGCAGTGGCGGGGCGACCCGGCCGCGCTTTGGCCAGAGGCACAGTCTGTGATCGTTCTGGCGGAAAATTACGGGGCCGGGGAAATTGAACCTGTGCCGGATCATGCCGGAACAGTGTCGATTTATGCCCGCAACCGGGATTACCATGACGTGGTCAAGAAGCGGCTCAAGCGGGTGGCGCGGTGGCTGATCGAAGAGGCGGGGGGCGAGCTCAAGGTCTTTGTCGATACCGCGCCGGTACCGGAAAAACCGCTGGGACAGGCGGCGGGACTGGGGTGGCAGGGCAAGCATACCAACCTGGTGAGCCGGGAATTGGGGAGCTGGTTTTTCATCGGTTCGATCTTTACCACGCTGGACCTGCCGGTGGACCCGCGGGAGGTGGATCATTGCGGGTCGTGCCGGGCCTGTCTCGATGCCTGTCCGACCGGGGCGTTTCCGGCGCCTTACAGGATCGACGCGCGGCGCTGCATTTCCTATCTCACGATCGAGCACAAGGGGCCGGTTGATGAAGCACTGCGGCCAATGCTCGGCAACCGGATTTACGGCTGTGATGATTGCCTGGCAGCTTGCCCGTGGAACAAGTTCGCTGTGGCTGCACACGAAGTCAAATACCATGCGCGCGCGGACCTGATCGCGCCGCCATTGGCGGAGTTGGCAGGACTGGACGATGTCCAGTTCCGGCAGAAATTCAGCGGCTCGCCAATCAAGCGGATCGGGCGGGGTCGGTTCGTGAGAAACGTGCTTTACGCCATCGGGAACTCGGGCGATCCCGGGCTGATCCCGGTGGCGCAGGCGCTTGTCGATGACGCAGAGCCGGTGGTGGCGGATGCGGCGCGCTGGGCCATCGAGAGGTTGCGGGGATGAGCCTTCTTCTGGGGGTGGACACGGGCGGCACCTATACCGATGCCGCCCTCGTCCGTGATGAGCGCGAGGTCGTGGCGCGCGCCAAGGCGCTGACCACGCGGCACGACCTGGCCGAGGGGATCGGCAAGGCGGTGTCCGAGGTTCTCGCGGCAGCTGGCGCGCAGCCTGGCGAGGTGAGCCTGGCCGCGCTTTCGACGACATTGGCAACCAATGCACTGGTCGAGGGGCAAGGCGGGCGGGTTGGATTGGTCTATATCGGATTCTCCGAGGCGGACCTTACGCGGAACGGTCTGGATCGCGCGTTGAACGGTGAACCGGTGCTGTTGCTGGACGGTGGCCACGATCACGCGGGTGTTGCACGCTCTGCGCTTGATCTTGACGTGATTTCGGCCTGGTTACAGACAATCCCGGACGTGTCGGCCTTTGCCGTGGCAAGCCAGTTCGCAACCCGGAACCCCGAGCACGAGAACGCGGTGGCGGAGATGATACGGACCCGGACGGGCAAGCCGGTGTCCTGTTCGCATCACCTTTCGGCGCGGTTGAACGGGCCCAAGCGGGCGCTGACGGCGCTTTTGAACGCTCGGTTGATCGGGATGATCACGCGGTTGATCGCGCGAGCCGAGGAAAAACTGGGCGAAATCGGCATCGAGGCGCCCCTGATGGTGGTACGGGGGGATGGCGCGCTCATTTCCGCGGCGGTGGCACGCGAAAGGCCGATCGAGACGATCCTGAGCGGACCCGCCGCATCGCTCGTGGGGGCAGCGTGGTTGACCGGGATGCGTGATGCGCTGGTGTCGGATATCGGGGGGACAACCACGGATGTGGCCCTGCTGCTTAACGGCAAGCCAGAGATCGACCCGGAGGGGGCACAAGTGGGTGGGTTTCGCACGATGGTCGAAGCCGTCGCGATGCGCACGACCGGATTGGGCGGTGACAGCGAAGTGCGGCTTGCAACCGAGGGCCTGGCCGGTGGGATCGAATTGGGGCCCCGGCGGGTGGTGCCGGTGAGCCTTTTGGCGCTGGAGGCCCCCGATATCGTCTTGCCGGTTCTGGAAGAACAGCGCCGCGCGAGCACGGCAAGCGAGTTCGACGGGATGTTCCTGCGGCGGGTCATCGGTGCGGATGATCAAGGACTTTCGGTTCGGGAAAGCGAGATTCTCGCACGAATCACGGGTGTTCATCCGGTTTCTACGGTGTTGCGCGCACGTATGGAGCGGCAGGCACTGGCGCGGCTTCGGGATCGCGGGATCATCCAGTTTGGCGGGGTGACACCATCGGATGCCTGCCATTTGCTGGGGCTGTTTAGTGCGTGGGATGGGCAGGCGGCCCGGCTTGTGCTTGGGCTGTTGGCACGCAAACGGACGGGGGCGGGCAACGCCTTGGCGGCGGGGCCGGAAGCGATGGCCCGGATGATTGTTGATCAGCTGACGCGGCAGAGCGTATCGGCCTTGTTAGAGACTGTTCTGTCGCATGACGAAGGGTTTGGGCCGGGCCATGAACAGCTTGCACGTCATGTCCTGATGCAGAAGGGGCTGGATGGGCACAAGGGACTTTTGCGCATGGAGGCCGGCCTGAACATTCCGGTGGTGGGCCTGGGGGCGTCGGCACGCAGCTACTACCCGGCGGTTGGCCGACGACTTGGTTGTGAAATGATCCTGCCCGACGATGGCGGTGTGGCCAACGCGATCGGAGCGGTCGTGGGGCGGGTCACGATGCGCCGATCGGGGACCGTGACCTGCCCGGCGGAAGGCTGTTTCCGAACGCATGGCGCGCAGGGCCCAAGGGATTTCGCCACGGCCGAGGCGGCAATGAACGCACTTGAGGAAGAGCTTGAAACCGTGGTGCGGAGCGAGGCCGGGACGGCCGGGGCGGATGAAATCGAAATGCGCCGGACAAGGGATATCCGTCACAGCGAGGTCGAGGGGCGCGATGTTTTCATCGAGGCGCAGATCACCCTTGAAGCGACGGGGCGGCCGCGGATCGCCCGGTGATCACCCTTTCGGCGTGGAGGACACGCCGACCTGTGCGGGGCGCAGCAGGCGGTCGTGCAACATGAACCCTTCGGTCGAGACCTGGATGATGTCACCGGCATTGGTGCCGGGCACCGGGGCCTCGAACATCGCCTCGTGGACCTGGGGATCGAAGCGGTCGCCGACCTGTGGCGAGATCACAGTGATCCCGTGCTTGCCGAACACGTTGAGAAGTTCACGCATCGTGAGCTCGATACCTTCGATCAGGGCGGTCGACATCTCGCGTTGCTCGTCGGTGACAGCTTCGAGTGCCCGTTTCATGTTGTCATAAACCGGGAGCATGTCACGGGCGAGTTTCGAACCACCGTATTGTTCGGCATCGCGGCGCATCTTGTCGCCGCGTTTGCGCGCGTTCTCGGCATCGGCCAGCGCGCGCATGAATTTGTCCTTGAGCGCGTCACGTTCGCTGCGCAGGGCGTCAAGCTCGGCCTCGACAGGGTCAATTTCGTCCATTTCCTCGGCCAGCTCTTCGGTCTCGGCAGCTGTGATGTCGTCGAGAAACTCTTCTTCCTTGCGCTCTGCCATGTGTCTACTCACCTCTGAGTTCGGTCGGAAATCAGGCGTCCGACCAGTTGTGCTGTATAGTCGACGATCGGGACGATGCGGCCATAATTGAGGCGCGTGGGGCCGATGACGCCCACCGCTCCGATAATCTTACGATCAGCGTTCATATATGGAGACACCACCAAAGAGGAACCCGAAAGTGAGAAAAGTTTATTCTCCGAACCGATAAAGATGCGCACGCCCTCGCCCTCTTCGGCCAGTTCGAGGAATTCGGCGATGTCTCGTTTGCGTTCCAGGTCGTCAAAGAGCGTCTTGATGCGGTCGAGGCCGTTTTCTCCCTCATCGTCTGACAGGAGGTGCGAGCGGCCGCGCACGATCAGGCGTTCGTTGGTTTCGCCCTGCCCATCCCAGACGGCAAGTCCGCTCTCGACCAGCCCATGGGCGAGTTGGTCGATTTCGCGGCGGCGCGATTCGATCTCGGAGCGCATCACCGTGTTGACCTCTGAGAGGGTGCGCCCCTCGATGATGGCATTGAGGAAGTTCGCGGCCTCCCGCATGGCGCTGGGGGTGGCACCGGGGGGTGGTGCGAAAACGCGGTTCTCGACATGTCCGTCAGCATAGACAAGCACGACCAGGGCGCGGTCATGGGCGAGGGCTACGAACTCGATATGCTTGATCGGTGCCTCGGTTTTCGGTGCAAGCACGAGCGACGCCCCGCGGGTGACACCGGAAAGGGCCGAGCCGATCCGGTCAAGCATCGAGTTGACGTCGCCCGAATTGGTGCCGAGGGTTTCATCGAGTTTCTGGCGGTCGTCATTCTGAAGGTCGGACACTTCGAGCAGGCCATCGACGAACATGCGCAGTCCGGTCTGGGTTGGAATGCGACCGGCGGAGACATGCGGGCTGTCGAGCAGCCCGAGAAATTCGAGATCCTGCATCACGTTGCGGATGGTCGCCGCGCTGACCTTTTCGCTCATCGTTCGGGTGAGCGTGCGAGAACCAACGGGATCGCCGGTTTCGAGATAGGATTCGACGACGCGGCGAAACACCTCGCGCGACCGGTGATTGAGTTCTTCCAGGAGTTTACTGCTGTCTTTCATGATGTCGATCCGATCACGGCAGCGGTCATTAGATGTGTCAGGCCACAAAAGGTCAATCGGGGTTGCGCTTTGCACGGGGCCACCTGTATCCCGTGGACAACCATAGAAAGGAATGACCATGCGGCCCTCGGGTAGAGACTTAAGTGAAATGCGGCCCGTTTCAATCGAAACCGGTGTCACGAAACATGCGGAAGGATCCTGCATGATCCGCGTGGGCGATACACACGTCCTGTGCACCGCAACGATCGAGGATCGCGTGCCACCTTTCGTGAAAGGCACGGGGCTGGGCTGGGTGACAGCGGAATACGGGATGTTGCCGCGCTCGACGGGCAGCCGGATGCGGCGTGAGGCCACTGCCGGCAAGCAGGGCGGCCGCACCGTCGAGATTCAACGCCTGATTGGCCGATCGCTGCGCGCCGGGGTCGATCGCGTTGCATTGGGCGAGCGGCAGATCACGGTGGATTGCGATGTCATCCAGGCCGATGGTGGCACGCGCTGCGCGGCAATCACCGGCGGCTGGGTTGCGTTGCGGCTGGCAGTCAACAAGTTGATGAATGCGGGTGACGTGATTTCCGACCCGCTGGTGGAGCCGGTGGCAGCGGTGTCTTGCGGCATCTATGCCGGGCAACCGGTGCTTGACCTCGATTACCTCGAGGACAGCGAGGCCGGGGTGGACGGAAATTTCGTCATGCTGGGCAACGGGCGCCTCATCGAAGTGCAGATGAGCGCCGAGGGCGCGACATTCACGCGCGCGCAGATGGATACGTTGATGGAGCTGGCGGCACGCGGTGTCGGTGAGCTGGCCACGATGCAGAAGGCGGCGTCAAGTGCGTAGGTTCGAGGGTTCCGAGCTTGTGATCGCAACGCACAACAACGGCAAGTTGCGTGAGATTTCGGCCTTGTTAGAGCCGTTCGGCGTGCGCGTCAGTTCGGCCTCGGAACATGGTCTGGAAGAGCCGGAAGAGACCGAAGACACGTTTGCCGGAAACGCCCGGATCAAGGCGCATTTTGCAGCCCGCGGGACTGGTCTGCCGGCTCTTTCGGATGACAGCGGGCTCATGGTGACGGCGCTTGACGGTGCGCCCGGTGTCTACACCGCAGACTGGGCGGAAACATCGCAAGGCCGCGATTTTCCGATGGCGATGAAAAAGGTCTGGACCCTGCTCGAGAACGAAAATGCACCGCTCCCGCGCAAGGCGGCCTTTGTTTGCACGCTTTGCCTCGCTTGGCCGGACGGGCATGACGAGGTTTTCGAAGGACGGGTCGAAGGACAGGTCGTGTGGCCAATGCGGGGTGAGAATGGGTTCGGTTTCGACCCGATGTTCCTGCCCGATGGTGAAGAAGAAACCTTTGGAGAGATGGACCCCGAACGCAAACATGCGATGAGTCATCGTGCGGATGCGTTCCGGCAACTCGTGCAGGGCTGCTTTGACTGAAGATTGGCAGAGCGGCGGCTTCGGGATTTACATTCACTGGCCGTTTTGTGAATCGAAATGCCCCTATTGCGACTTCAACAGCCATGTAGCGGCTGAGATCGACGAATCCCGCTGGGTTAGAGCCTATTTGCAAGAGCTTGACCGCTATGCGGCATTGGTGCCCGACCGACTTCTGACCTCGGTCTATTTCGGGGGTGGCACACCGAGCCTGATGGCGCCCGAGACCGTGGCGAAAGTGATGGAGCGCATCCGCCACATTTGGCCGGTGCGCAACGATTTCGAAGTGACGCTCGAAGCCAATCCCGGTTCGGTCGAGGCCGGGCGTTTTCGCGGATACGCTCAAGCTGGTGTCAACCGCGTTTCGATGGGCGTTCAGGCGCTGAATGACGATGCGCTGCGGCGGCTGGGGCGCTTGCATTCGGTCAAGGAGGCGCTTTCGGCCTTTGATGTCGCACGAAACCAGTTCGACCGCGTCAGTTTCGACCTGATCTATGCCCGCCAGGGACAGGCATTGGCCGAATGGGAGGCCGAGTTGAAACAGGCGCTGAATCTCGCAGTCGATCACCTGTCACTCTATCAACTGACCATCGAGCCGGGAACCGCTTTTGGCGACCGATACGACAGAGGCCGATTGAGAGGATTGCCAGACGAGGACCTTTCTGCCGATATGTATCAAGCGACGCAAACGCTCTGCGAGGATGCAGGGTTTGGCGCCTATGAAGTCTCGAATCATGCGCGAACCGGCTCGGAATCCCGGCATAACCTGATCTATTGGCGATACGGGGATTATGTAGGGATCGGTCCCGGGGCACATGGGCGCGTGACAATCGGCGGTGATCGGTTTGCGTCCGAAACTCCGCTGATGCCCAAAGCCTGGCTGGATATGGCGGATGCAGGAAACGGTGAAAACCTGTGCCGAACGTTGACGCGGCAAGATCAAGCCGAAGAATTCCTGATGATGGGACTGCGCCTGCGCGATGGGGTTGACCTCGACCGCTATGCTCGCCTGCGTGGTGAGCCCGTCGATGCCCATGTTTTGGTCCATCTCGAAGAGATCGGCATGATCTTGCGCGAGGGACAAACAGTCAAGGTGACAGAGGGCGGCCGCATGGTGTTGAATGCAGTGATCAGAGAGTTTTTGTCAGGATAAGATATGCGATTTTTATGGGCTGGCTTGGGGCTGCTCTGCGTTCTGCTGGGGCTGATCGGTGCTGTGCTGCCGCTGGTTCCGACCGTTCCGTTCATGTTGCTCGCTGCATTCTTCTTTGCGCGCTCATCCGAGCGGATGCACAACTGGCTCCTGTCGCATCCCCAGTTCGGCCCGGCGATCGTGGATTGGCAGACCAACGGGGCCATCAATTCTCGTGTCAAACGGATTTCAACGCTTTCGATTGCTGCGGTCTTCGGGCTGTCCCTGGTGCTTGGGGTGAGACCGATGATCCTTGGCATACAAGCGGTCGTGCTTTGCCTCGTCCTGATCTTTATCTGGACGCGCCCGAACTCATAACGTGAGTTTGCGGCAAAGTTCGTCCAGCTCGTCCAGCGATGTATAACGGATCGAGACTTGGCCCGATTCGCGGCCGCTGTCGTGATTGACAGTCACTTTCATTCCGAGATTCGCCGAGAGATCACCCTCAAGCGCAACGGTATCCGCGTCTTTCACGGGATTCCGGCTCGCGCCTGCACTGGATGTTTTTTCCTCGGGCGGCTTCTTGGCCAACTTTTCCGTCTCACGCACCGAAAGCCCCTTGGATACGACAATGCGCGCCAGCGATGCTGGATCATCCGACGTGATCAGGGCGCGGGCATGACCGGCAGATATCTGATCCTTTTCGAGGTAATCAATGACCTCCCTGGGCAGGCTCAAAAGGCGCATCTGGTTGGCGATGTGGGACCGGCTCTTGCCCAGCGCCTTGGCAAGTTGATCCTGCGTGTGGCCGAAACGTTCGATCAGCTGACGATACCCGGCCGCCTCTTCGACAGGATTCAGATCGGCACGCTGGATATTTTCGATAATTGCAACCTCAAGAACCTCGGTATCGTCAAATTCTCGAACGATAACAGGTACTTCATGAAGTTGCGCGATCTGCGCCGCGCGCCAGCGCCGTTCACCCGCGACGATCTGGAACTTCCTGGCGTCAGCTGGGTCGGGGCGAACGATCAAGGGCTGGATGATGCCCTTCTCCCGTATCGATTCGGCGAGGTCCTCGAGCGTGTCACTGTCAAAGTTCCGACGTGGTTGATCCGGGTTTGGCGCGATTACTTCGATCGGCAGGTACTGTTCCGCCCGACGTGCGGAGGCGTCGGAAGTCGATGCCGGCGCATCATTGTTCACGTCCGACATAAGCGCCGAAAGTCCACGACCCAGCCCGCGTTTCTTCTCAACCATTTTCTGGTCCTTCCGATTATGCCGCTGCGCGGTTGTTGTTGCCCAGGATTTCATGCGCCAGGCTTCGATAGGCCTGAGCACCCTTGGATTCGCTGTCATAGCTGAGCACGGGCATCGAATAGGATGGGGCCTCGCTGACACGGACATTTCGCGGTATCATGGTTCTGAACACCAGATCGCCCAGATTGTCGCGCGCATCGCTCTCAACCTGTTGTGAAAGTCGGTTTCGGCCATCATACATGGTCAGAACGATGCCCTCGATCCGAAGCTCCGGGTTGGCTGTTTGCCGAACCTCACGCAGCGTGATCATCAGTTGCGACAATCCTTCAAGCGCGAAGAACTCGCTTTGCAGCGGTACAAGAACGGAATGCGCGGCAACCATCGCGTTGATGGTCAGGATGTTCAGTGAAGGCGGGCAATCAATCAGGATGAAATCGAAATCAAAGCTGTCCATCGCGGGCTGACGGAGGGCATCATGCAAAAGAAAGCTACGCTTTTCATTTGAAATCAGCTCAATATCCGCCGAGCTGAGATCGACCGTGGCCGGCACGATCCGAAGGTTACGGGTATCGGTCTCAAGAATGATCTCGGAGAGCGGAATGTCATCCAGGAGCAGATCATAGGTGGTGTATCGTCGCGCGTCTCCCTCCACTCCAAGCCCCGTGGATGCGTTTCCTTGCGGATCGAGATCTACAACGAGAACCTTCTGGCCGGTTTCAGCCAACGCCGCCCCGAGGTTTATGGTGGTTGTCGTCTTGCCAACGCCACCTTTCTGGTTGGCCACTGCGATGATTTTCGGGCCAGGCGGCCGGGTGGGATCAGACACGTGAAAGTCCTTTGATTTTCAGAATGACGGCGTCGGATTCGGTCACGCTCGGGATTGCATCATACTCAAAATGCCATGAAAGCGATGCGGTTTGAACCTCGGATTTCCAGTTTACACCCTTTGGGAACAAGCAAATCCCGTCACTGGACAAGTGAGGCCCTGCAAGCTCGAGAAGGCGTGAAAGCGCGGCAAGGGCCCGCGCGGAGATCACATCGGCTTTCAAAGGTGGGATGCCTTCAATGCGGGCCGGGATCACCGTTCCTGCGACACCGACTTCGCGCAGAACCGCGCGAAGAAAGGCGGCTTTTCGTTTGTCGCTCTCAATCAGCGTGACTTTCTGAGGATAGCCCAGATCCTTGGCGCAGATCGCAATGACCAGTCCGGGAAAACCTCCTCCGGCCCCAATGTCTGCCCAATGGTCGACCTCATTACCGACACAACGCAGGAGTTGAAGGGAGTCCTGAACGTGACGGACCCAGAGGTCGGACAACGTGGATTTTGCGACGAGGTTGATCTTCGAGTTCCACTTTTCGAGAAGATTGGCAAAACTTCTCAACTTGTCGAGCGTTTCACGTGAAACACCGAGTGTGTCACCCTCGTGCATCAGGCCGATTTCTCCCGCCGGTCCTGGCGAAGCTTGACGAGTAATAGCGCGAGCGCGGCCGGCGTCATTCCGTCGATACGCCCCGCCTGACCAAGATTCGTCGGCCGGGCCACCGCAAGTTTGGATTTGAGCTCCGTCGACAATCCTGCGATTCCATCGAACTGAAAATCAGGCGGTATCACATGCCCTTCATCACGCTTCATCGCCTCGACATCGCGTTTCTGACGCTCGATGTAGTTCACATAGAGCGCTTCCCTTTCAAGCTGTTCCTGAATTTCCGTGTCGATCTCGGAAAACTCCGGGGCCAATGCAACAAGATCTCTGAACGAAATATCGGGTAGGGCCAAAACAGCCACCCCGTTTCGCCGGGTTCCGTCCTTGCTCATTGCAACGCCGGCCTTGCTCAACTGGCTGGGCGTCCAGTTTCGCGATTCCAGCATCGCTCTGCCCTGGACAAGCTTTTCCGATTTCGCTTCGAAGGCGGATTTTCGTTTCTCGGACACACAGCCAAGCGCAATCGCTTTCGGCGTCAATCGCTGATCGGCGTTGTCAGCCCGCAAGGCGAGGCGAAATTCTGCGCGCGATGTGAACATGCGATAGGGTTCCGTCACACCACGCGTGATCAGGTCATCAACCATCACGCCGATATAACTTTCGGACCGGCTGAAGATCTGGGAGTCCCGGCCCAAGCAAGACAAGGCAGCATTGAGCCCCGCAACGAGCCCTTGTGCCGCGGCTTCCTCGTATCCGGTTGTGCCATTGATCTGACCCGCCAGATACAAACCGGGCACCGACTTGAGGGCCAAGGTGGCGTCAAGCGCACGTGGATCGACATAGTCATATTCGATTGCATAGCCGGGTTGGAGAATGACCGCATTTTCAAGGCCCAGGATCGATCTCACGTATTCATCCTGAACGTCCGGGGGGAGAGACGTTGAGATCCCGTTGGGATAGACCGTGTGATCCTCAAGCCCTTCGGGCTCGAGGAAGATCTGGTGGGAGGTCTTGTCTGCAAATCGAACGATCTTGTCTTCGATGGACGGGCAATAGCGTGGTCCGACGCCTTCGATATGGCCGCCATACATGGCAGACTTGGAAAGGTTACCCTCTATGATCTCGTGCGTTCTTTCATTGGTATGGGTAATCGCGCAGGAAATCTGTCGCGCGGTCGGGGCTTCTGAAAGAAAGGAAAACAACGTGGGATCCTCATCTCCCCGCTGCTTCTCGAGAATATCCCAGTTGATCGTCCTTCCATCCAGACGGGGCGGCGTTCCGGTTTTCAATCGCCCGAGCGAGATCAAGAAACTGTCGAGCCGCTCCGCGAGCTTCACGGATGGCCGGTCGCCCATGCGTCCACCAGGCCGCGATTGATCTCCGACGTGGATAACTCCGCGCAGAAAGGTTCCCGTTGTCAGGATGACAGCATGAGCGACAATCTCGCTTCCATCTGCCAGTCGAATCCCCGAAACCCGTTCGCCCGACATGATGAAATCGATTGTTTCACCTTCTATGATCGTAAGGTTTTCCTGGGAAATGGTGGCCGCCAACATTTCTTGGCGATAGATGCCACGATCCGCCTGCGCACGCGGCCCTTGAACCGCGGGGCCCTTTCGGCGGTTAAGCAAGCGGAATTGAATTCCGGCCAGATCCGAAACCCGACCCATGACACCATCCATCGCATCAATCTCGCGAACAAGATGCCCCTTGCCCAAGCCACCAATCGCCGGGTTGCATGACATCACGCCAATATCCGCCTGACGCAAGGTCACGAGCGCAGTGTGCACGCCCATCCGCGCCGCCGCATGTGCGGCTTCGGTCCCGGCATGTCCACCGCCGACAACAATCACATCGAAATCATGTTTCACGTGAAACACCCCTGTCTTTGCTGCACCTACTTTCCGATGCAGAAGCTCGAAAATATCTCGTCGAGGATATTCTCAACATCTACACGTCCGACCAGCGCGTCAAGGGATCGCACCCCGCTACGAAGCTCCTCGGCCGCGATGTCGCTACGATCCTCGCCGAGTTCAAGTTGCTCCGCTGCTGCATCGAGCGCCCTGATCGTGTTCTCAAGCGCGATTCGATGCCTTTCGCGTGTCGCGACCCCGGTAGAGCCGGCCCTTTCGGAGAGCTCTTCCGTGATCCTCGCGACCAGCTCTTCCACACCATAGCCTGTCAGCCCCGATATGGCTTCGCAACTGTCATCCTGTAAATCGGCCTTTGCCAGAAGAACGATGTCGCCCTCCCGACACTCTATTCCTTGTGGAAGATCAGAATCTTCCGTCTCCTTGAGAAACACGCGCAGGTCTGCAAGATTAGCGCGGTCCCTGGCCCGTGCGATCCCGATGTTTTCCACCGTGTCGGTCGTTACCCTCAGCCCGGCAGTATCGAGAAGCGTCACGGGCAGCCCGCCAAGATCCATCCGGACCTCAATCACATCTCGGGTTGTTCCCGCGATCTCCGAGGTAATTGCTGCGTCACGTCCAGCCAGAGTGTTCAACAACGTCGATTTACCAGTGTTCGGCGCCCCGAGGAACGCAACTTCGAAGCCTGTGCGCACACGCTCAGCAGATTCGACGCCTTTCGCCTCCCTGGAAAGTGAGCTGCGGGTTTTGTCCAAGAGTTCCCGGACCTCGGGGCGGACATCGACAGGCACATCCTCATCTGCGAAGTCGATGGCTGCTTCAAGCAGCGCCGCGGCGCGGATCAGGTCGCGCCGCCAAATATCCGCGCGTTTGCCCAAGTCACCCGAAAGCACCCTAAGCGCCTGCCGCCTTTGGGCCTCGGTTTCCGCCTCGATCAAATCCGCGAGACCTTCGACCTGCGCCAAATCAAGCTGCCCGTTTTCAAGTGCACGCCGTGTAAACTCTCCGGGTTCAGCCGCACGCAGGCCGTCGACCCGGGCCAGCTCACGCAAGATCGCGGAAACACTTGCCGTCGAACCATGAACCTGGAACTCGACAACATCTTCCCCGGTAAAGCTATGGTTCTCGGAAAATCGGATCACCAGACCTTCATCCAGCCTGTTGCCGTCGCGATCCTTAATCACACGCAGCGACGCCACTCGCGGAACAGGAAGCGATCCTGTCAAGTCGCGGCAGACATCGCATGCGCGTGATCCCGAAACACGAATCACGGCAACCCCGGATTTTCCTGAGGCGCTTGCGAGGGCAAAGATCGTGTCCATCTTCAATACCGCGTAAAGACGCGCATTTTCAGCCGTTCATCGAATCGAAGAAATCGGCATTTGTCTTTGTTTGCTTGAGCTTGCCGATCAGGAATTCGATCGCATCCGTCGTGCCCATCGGATTGAGGATTCTTCTCAAAACGAAGGTTTTCGAGAGGTCCTTGGGATCAACGAGAAGCTCTTCCTTGCGTGTGCCAGACTTGAGAATATCCATCGCCGGGAATACACGCTTGTCGGCAACCTTGCGGTCGAGAACCAGCTCGGAATTGCCTGTGCCCTTGAACTCTTCGAAAATCACCTCGTCCATCCGGCTGCCTGTGTCGATCAACGCCGTCGCGATGATGGTCAGCGAGCCGCCCTCCTCGATATTCCGGGCCGCCCCGAAAAACCGCTTTGGCCTTTGCAGGGCGTTGGCATCCACGCCACCGGTCAGGACCTTGCCGGAACTGGGAACGGTCGTATTGTAAGCACGACCCAAGCGCGTGATCGAATCGAGCAGGATGACGACATCGCGTTTATGCTCGATAAGCCGCTTGGCCTTTTCAATCACCATCTCCGCCACGGCAACGTGTCGCGTCGCCGGTTCGTCAAAAGTTGAGGAAATGACCTCTCCCTTCACGTTCCGTTGCATGTCGGTCACCTCTTCGGGGCGCTCGTCGATCAGCAAAACGATAAGGTAGCACTCAGGATGGTTCAGTTCGATCGAATGGGCAATATTCTGGAGCAGAACCGTCTTGCCTGTTCTCGGCGGAGCGACGATCAAGCACCGCTGGCCTTTGCCGATCGGCGCCACAAGATCGATGATACGGGCCGATCGATCCTTGATGGTGGGATCTTCGATCTCCATCTTGAGCCGCTCATCGGGATAGAGCGGCGTCAGGTTATCGAATGCGATCTTGTGACGGGCCCGCTCGGGGTCTTCGAAATTGATGCGGCTGACGTCGGTCAGAACGAAATAGCGCTCATTGTCTTCTGGCTGCGCCAGCTTGCCTTCGACCGTGTCGCCTGTTCGCAGAGAAAACTTCCGGATCGTTTCAGGAGACACATAGATGTCGTCTGGACCAGGCAAGTAATTCGCTTCGAGTGACCGCAGAAAGCCAAAACCGTCTTGCAAGACTTCGAGAACACCATCACCCGAAATCTCCCACCCATCCTCGGCCCGCTCCTTGAGGATCGAGAACATGATCTCGCCCTTGCGCATGGTCGATGCGTTCTCGATCTCGAGTTCCTCGGCCATGTCGACGAGGTCTTTGGGTGTGTTTGCCTTGAGTTCGGCAAGCGAAATACGTTCGGATGTCATGGAATACCTATGGGTGACCGGCCAGGCGGCTCAAGATCAAGTTAGCACGTGGAGAATCCCAACCCGGACGGGCAGGCATGTTGCTACATACGGCTTGCCATATTCTAAGTCAACTCTTCACAGTCTGACTTCGGGTTTGATAGCGCTTCCGGAGGCCTGAGCCACCTTAATAAAATATAAAAGAAAAGAAAGATTGATGGTTTAGTAGGGAGGCATCATTTCTGTGGATAAATGCTTTTCCTCAATGATCTCAGATGTGGACCGTCCCTGTGTAAAACACTGTTGATGAATTTCCGTGACGCGGGCAAGGTCGTCATGGATCGCCTTGATCTCAAGGCTAAGCGCGCCATGCCTGCAAGATTTTCTCTTGTGCATAGAATTGGGACCTCAGGTCAAGAGCACCCGTTTTCCCACAAGAAGGAGATATCCATAAACACAATCGGATAACCATGGCAAAGACCCTCGGCGCGCAGTTGACTTGCCCGCAGTCGGTCTGGATGTTGGAGTTTTCCCGATTGGTCCGTTAAAACCCGGTTACAATTTCCACCAGGATATCCACATGCCACGTTCCATCATTCTTGCTTCAGGCTCGGATATACGTCAGGCGCTTCTGACCCAGGCTCATGTCCCATTTGAGGTTGTCGTCCCGCGGATCGACGAGCAGTCGATCAAGATGGCGCTTCTGGAGGAGGACGCGTCTCCCCGTGATATTTCCGATGCGTTGGCGGAACATAAAGCATTGAAAATAAGCAAGAAATATCCTGATAGCCTGGTTATCGGCTGCGACCAGATCCTGGAGCACAGAGGCACGATCCTGTCCAAGCCCGAGAGTGTTGAAATGGCACGAAATCAACTCGCCATGCTGCGTGGGAATCGCCATCGCTTGCATTCGGCGGCGGTCATCTGTCATCAGGCAAGTCCGATATGGCGGCATGTCGGGCAGGCGCAGCTTGAGATGCGGACTTTCAGCGATGCATATCTTGACGCCTATATCGGCCGGAACTGGAGCAGCATTCGCCACGCGGTTGGCGCCTACAAGCTTGAGGAAGAGGGGGTTCGGTTGTTTTCGCGCATAGATGGAGATTATTTCAGCATTCTTGGATTGCCCCTTCTGAATATTCTTGCCTATCTCGGTACAAGCGGAGAGCTCGAGACATGACAACACAGAGAATACCCCTGACAGGCGTCATTGGATCGCCGGTATCACATTCGAAATCACCACAGCTTCATGCGCATTGGCTGAGAACATATGGGCTGTCGGGATACTATATCCCGATGGATGTTGCGGGGGACAACCTGGAAACCGTGCTGGAGACGCTGCCGAAAATGGGCTTTGTCGGTGTCAACGTCACGATCCCGCACAAGCAACGCGTGATGGAAATGGCCGACCTGGTTAGTGATCGGGCGACGCTGATCGGGGCGGCCAATACGTTGATTTTTCGGGAAGACGGGAAAATCCATGCCGACAACACAGACGGGTATGGATTTGTCGAGAACCTCCGACAAGGCGCACCGGATTGGGATCCCAAAGCCGGGCCAGCGGTCGTATTGGGTGCAGGTGGCGCCGCGCGAGCCGTCGTTGCATCGCTGATCGATGTGGGCGTTCCGGAAATTTTCGTCACCAACAGGACCAAGGTTCGGGCCGAAAAACTGGTCGAGGATTTCGGCAAGCGGCTGAAAGTCGTCGATTGGGTCAAGGCCGGCAACATCCTCGAAGAGGGCAATACCGTCGTGAACACGACTTCGCTTGGCATGTTGGGAAAGCCGGAGATGCGGGTCCCATTGGATGGCTTGCGAAAGCAGGCAGTCGTTACGGATCTTGTCTATAATCCGATCGAGACCCGGTTGTTGCGCATAGCGCGCGAGATGGGGTGCACCACGGTTGACGGTCTGGGTATGCTCCTGCATCAGGCGGTGCCCGCTTTTGAGCGCTGGTTTGGCCAGAGGCCAGAGGTAGACAACGCGGCCCGTGCGGCGGTGCTCAGATGACGTTCCGGCTTGGGCTGACCGGTTCGATCGGGATGGGAAAATCGACGACCGCCAGGCTATTCGCGGATGCGGGGTGTGACGTTTGGGATGCCGATGCCGCTGTGCACCGTCTGTATTCGCAAGGGGGAGCCGCAGTCGAGCCAATGCGCGCGGCCTTTCCCGAAGCGATTATCAAGGGCGAGGTTTCGCGTGCCGCTCTCAAGGAAATCATTGCCCGAGACAGCTCGGCATTGAGCCGGATAGAATCCATCGTGCACCCGATGGTGGCCGCGGATCGGGCAGCTTTTATCGAACAGTCAAGATCCGATATCGTCGTTCTTGATATCCCGCTTTTGTTCGAAACGGGCGGGAATACCAGGGTTGACGCAGTGGCAGTCGTGACCACCGATCCCGACACCCAGCGGTCCCGGGTTCTTGAGCGTGGCACAATGACGGATGAGCAATTCGAGACCATCCTGTCAAAGCAGGTTCCGGACGCCGAAAAGCGTGCCAGAGCCGACTACGTGATCGTAACCGATACGCTTGAGCATGCCCGCGCCCAGGTGCAGGATGTCATTGCCGATATCCGCAAGAGGTTGGCTGATGCGTGAAATCGTTCTGGACACGGAAACCACGGGCTTCGAGCCCGAACAAGGTGATCGGATCGTCGAAATCGGGGCAGTCGAGCTATACAACCACATGCCGACCGGCAAGACATATCATCAATATGTCAACCCGCAGCGCGGAATGCCGCAAGAGGCCTTCGAAGTGCACGGTCTTGGCGAGGAGTTCCTGCGCGACAAGCCGGTGTTTGGGGAGATCGCCAGGGGATTTCTTGATTTCGTGGGCGATGCCAAGCTTGTCATCCACAATGCGGCTTTCGACATGAAGTTCCTGAACGCTGAACTCGGCTGGCTCAACCTGCCAAAGCTGCCGTGGGATCAGGCAATTGATACATTGGCCATTGCGCGCGCCAAGTTTCCCGGCTCACCAGCTTCTCTTGATGCGTTGTGTCGCCGGTTCAACATCGACAATAGTGCACGGACACTGCATGGCGCGTTGCTCGACAGCGAAATTCTCGCCGAAGTCTACCTTGAATTGATCGGGGGACGGCAGCCTGATTTCTCGCTCAATGTGGTCCATGAACGAAGCGAACGCGTTGGGCAAAGCAACCAGGAAGCCTGGAGGCCCAAGCCACGCCCAAGACCGCTTGGACCCAGGATAACCAGGGAAGAGGCCGCCGCCCATGCTGCTTTTGTCGAGGCCATGGGCGACGCTGCGATCTGGAAGAAAATCGGTTAGGGGCTCAGGTCAGGACGTTTCCGCATCCTCGCCCTCATTCTGTGGGGTCGAGCGGCGCGCCACCTCTTGCCGGTAGAGCTTCATGAAGTCGATGTTGTCGAGATTGAGTGGCGGGAAGCCACCGTCCCGGCTGACGTCCGACACGATACGTCTCAGAAACGGAAACAACAGGCGCGGGCATTCGATCAGCAAGAACGGATGCAGTTGCTCATCCGGCACGCCGTCGATGTGAAACAGGCCGACATAGTCGATCTCCATCAGAAAGATTTTGGTCTGGGGGTTGTTCTTGTCGACGGATTCGACATTAAGCTTGATCGACACCTCGTACTGCTTTTCGGTCTCACGCTTGCGGGCATCGAGATTGACCTGGACCTTGACGTCTGGCTGAACTTCACCCGACGCACCTTTTTGTGCGAGAATGTTCTCGAAAGACAGGTCGCGAATGAACTGGTTCTGGATATTCAATTGAACTTGTGGCGCCTGTGCAGCGGCCCCGTTGCCGGTCTCGGCCATGGGTCATCTCCTAAGCGAGTGTTGAACTTGACCGTCCTTTAACAGGACGTGGTCAAACCCTCAATGCCTTGTCCAGCCAGATGAGTCATGGGTCGGTTTCGGCGGCGGATCGAGATCGACATAGTCCGCATCGATTACCGATTCATCCTGTCGATGAGGATTCGGTTGCTGCGGTGATGCTGACGGTGAAAAATGTGTCATCCGAACACGTCTCCGAAGCCACCGAAACACGATGCTGCGGAAACCCGGAGCGAGCAGGGCGAGGCCAAAGGCATCGGTGAAAAACCCCGGCGTCAACAAAAGCGCACCAGAGAACAATATCATTGCCCCGTGGGCCAGGGGTTCAGTGGGATCCCGCATCTCGGAGAAGGCCCTGTCCAGTTGTCCAAGCGCCACGCGCCCTTGCGTTCGGACCATCCAGGTACCCAGAATCGCGGTGAGAAGCACGATCACGAGCGTGTAGGCCAGACCGATCGCACCGCCGATCTCGACAAAAAGCGCGATTTCGATCAGGGGAACCGCGATAAACGCAAATAGCAGCCACATTTTCACAATCTCCTTTGGCCATGACGGCGTGATGGACTTGATCACGCCAGTCCCTTACATAAGTGCAAGAGACGCCCGTTTCCACGTCATGACGTCCGAGAGGTCCAGATGAATTCACCGATCCTTCAGCTCTTGGTGCTGGCCGGCATTGCCGTTTTCCTGATCCTGCGGCTCAAATCCGTGCTGGGGACGCGTGACGGTTATGAAGCACCCCCGGCTGAGCGACCTGCAGCTGATACCGAGGCGCGACGCAATTTCGAAGTTATCGAAGGTGGGCCCGATCATGACATCATCGACAATGTTCCCGAAGGCAGTCCGGCCGCAGACGCCTTGAGCCGAATGAAGGCGATCGAGCCATCCTTCAATGTCGGGCAGTTTCTTCAGGGAGCGCGTGGCGCCTATGAGATGATCCTCATGGGGTTCGAACGCGGTGATCTTGCACAGGTCAAACCCTTCCTCGCCGAAGACGTCTATGAAGCTTTTGCCGAGGTCGTCGAGGACCGAGAGAAAAAGGGCCTGACAATCGATGCCGAGTTCATTGGTGTGCGGGAGTTGTCCCTGGTTGATGCAACGCTTGATGAAGAGACGAAAGCCGCTGAAATCACGGTGAAGTTCATCGGAGAACTGACCTATGTCGTGCGTGACAACGCCGGCGAGGTCATAGAGGGCAAGGACGGCAAGATCAAACGCCAGAAGGATGTCTGGACCTTTGAGCGTGTGTTCGGTTCGGATGATCCCAACTGGCACCTTGTCGCCACTGGCGAATGACCCGTGCGGTTCTGGCCGCTGCCTTGCTGGGGCTGACGATGTCCGGCCCGGCGGCGACGGAGATCAGCCATACCATACTGAGTTTCGATGACCTAGACGGTTGGGCCGAGGATGATCACGGCAAAGCACTCAAAGCCTTTCGTGAAACCTGCGCGGATATGAAAGATCCCGATTGGCGGGCGCTTTGCGCCCTTGCCGCAGATCGGATTGATGCCAAGGCATTTTTCGAGTTGTTTTTCCGTCCGGTGATGATCGAAGACCAAGGGGAGCCGCTCTTTACCGGGTATTTTGAGCCCGAGCTGCGTGGAAGCCTGTCACCCACGGATCGGTTCCGTTATCCGGTTTACCGCATGCCACCCGAAGCGCGCGACGCGCGAAAGTGGATATCCCGTCGCGAAATCGAAACCGGAAACGTGCTGGAGGGGCGGGGCCTTGAAATCGCCTGGGTTAATGACCCGGTCGATCTGTTCTTTCTTCAGATCCAGGGGTCAGGTCGTATCCGCCTCGAGAACGGAGGGTCAATTCGGGTGGGCTATGCGGGATCGAACGGCCATGATTACCGTTCGATCGGCGTCGAGCTGATCAGGCGAGGCATTTATGATGCACATCAGGTCAGCGCCGAGGTTATCAGGAACTGGGTCAGACGGAACCCAGTCGAGGGTGAAGAACTGTTGCGGCACAATCCATCTTACGTCTTCTTTCGGCCGGTAAATCATGTGCCATCCGAGGAAGGACCTTTGGGTGCGATGAATCGCTCGATCACCCCAATGCGGAGTGTTGCGGTCGACCCGGCATTTGTGCCCTTGGGCGCACCGGTCTGGATTGAAAAGGACGGCGAGGATCCATTGCGGCGACTTATGGTCGCTCAGGACACGGGTTCAGCAATCAAAGGGGCTCAGCGGGCGGATATTTTCTTTGGTACCGGCAAGGCCGCCGGCCAGATGGCCGGGAAGCTGAAGGACGCCGGCCGCATGATGGTCTTGCTGCCAATTCAGCGTGCTTATGCCGTGTTGCCCGAAGGTGCGGAATGACGCGAAGGCGGCTCAGACCGGACGAGATCGAGCTCTGGCGTCGGGTTGCAGAGACGACCGAAAGGCTCCATCCGGATCGAAAGGCGCATGAGGCACCCATGCCGCGCCCCAAACCCAAGAAGCCCGCACCGAATGTGCGATCCATCACCTCGTTCGACATGGGCGAGCGAAGCACCATGGACTCCATGGCTCATGATCTCGCCCCCCCGGTGCCCGACCGCATTACTGCTGCCCCGTTACGGATGGATCGCAAGACTCACCAAAGGCTCAAGCGCGGGAAACTCTCGCCAGAGGCCCGGCTTGACCTGCACGGTATGACAACGGAGCGGGCGCACCCACTTTTGACGTCCTTCATTCTCAAGGCGCAGGCAGACGGCAAGCGACTCGTCCTTGTCATTACCGGAAAGGGAAAGCACCGGGATGAAGGTGGCCCGATCCCGGTGCGCCACGGTGTGTTGCGCCATCAGGTTCCGCATTGGCTAAGTATTCCGCCGCTGGCACAGGCCGTCATGCAGGTGGTCGAGGCGCATAGGAGTCATGGTGGCGGGGGGGCTTACTATGTCTATTTACGCCGGCGGCGCTAACAGCGCCCGCGCCCGCCCGACGCCGATGATCATCATGAGGGTGGTGAACAGGAAATAGCTGGCGATGATCAGGAACTGGGTTTCAATACCAAGCCCTGCATCGATTCCCAGGCCGGTAATCCCGGGGCCAATGGCCGAGCCGAAAACCATCACCGCAGCGAGCATTGCCTTGACCGAACCGATATGGCGCGTCCCGTAGAATTCGGCCCAGAAGGCATTGGGCACCGTCATCATGGCGCCGGTGGTCATGGCCATGAACATCAAGCCCAAGAGGGTGAATCCCAGACCGGGCGCGACAGAGTAGCAAAGAAACCCGAGTATTATCGGTATTTGTGTGAACGGCATCAGGCGACCGGTTCCCAGGCGATCGAGCAGCGCCCCCCCGATGATCATCGAAATGACGCTGAGGCCGGTATAGATGGGGAACAAGGATACCAGCTCGATATGCGCAAGGCCCTTGATGTCGGCATAGTGGACCTGATGGAAGAAGAACGCCGTGTTGAAAGCGGCCGGACCCAGCATTGCAGGCACCATGAACCAGAACAGAAAATGCTGTATCGCCTGGTTTCTGGTCCAGTGGCGGCCCTGCATTCCGAGCGTCGAGTCCGATTGGGCGAAGCTCTGGGGTGTTCGCTCTTGCCGAAGCAATAAGAGCAGAACCGGGATGGCGGCGACGGCGATTCCCGCGGCCAGCACCCAAAGCAGCCGCCAATCAAAAAACACCATGAGCATGACGAAGGTTACGGGCAGTGTCGCCTCGCCGATGGTGAACCCAAGCGTGGCGATGGAAAGCGCGCGCCCGCGCGTGGCGATGAACCAGCGCGACATGGCGACGACGGCAAGATGACTGGTCATGCCTTGACCGGTGAAACGCAGTGCGAATATGACGAAAGGCAAAAGCCATGCGGCCTGGACGCTGGCCATGAAAAGACAGGCCGAGGCTGTCAGCACGAGAACCACAGCGCCCAGGGCCCGAACTCGGAACATGTCGGTCAAGCCCCCGGCCCAGACCATCAGGATGGCGGAGGCACCGGTTCCAAGGGTGTATATGGTTCCCCATTGACCATGCGTGAGGCCGAATTCATCGCGAATGTGACCTGCGAAGATCGAAATGAAAAAGGTCTGCCCGGGACCGGACATGAAGGTGAGCAGCACCCCGGCTGCGAGCCAAGGCAAATTGTCGCGGAAGAAACGCAGCGTGGACATGCGCCATCTGTTCCCGGTTTCCCCAAGGAATGAAAGAGCAAAAACTAGAGAACGTAGCGGCTCAAGTCGGCGGAACGTGTTAGCTCGCCAAGGTTCGCTTCGACAAAATCGGCATTGACGACGACAGTTTCTCCGGCGCGATCAGGTGCGGTAAAGGAAATCTCCTCGAAAACCCGCTCCATGACCGTGTAGAGCCTGCGCGCGCCGATATTCTCGACCGCCTGATTCACATCGGCGGCGATCTTGGCCAGGGCGGCGATACCCTCTTGGGTGAACTCGACCTCGACTGATTCGGTGGCCATCAGGGCGGTGTATTGCCGGGTCAGCGCGTTGTCGGTTTCAGTGAGAATGCGCACGAAATCCTCTTCGGTCAGTGCCCGCAATTCGACTCGGATGGGCAGACGACCCTGCAACTCGGGCAGGAGGTCAGAGGGTTTGGCAATATGAAAGGCGCCGGATGCGATAAAGAGGATATGGTCGGTTTTGACGGCGCCGTATTTCGTCGAAACACTCGTGCCCTCGATGAGTGGTAACAGATCGCGCTGTACCCCCTCGCGGGATACGTCGCCGCCGCGGGCATCCTGGCGGGTGGTGACCTTGTCGATCTCGTCGAGAAACACGATGCCGTTCTGTTCGACCGCTTCCAGGGCAGACTTGTTGACGGTCTCATCATCAAGGAGCTTGTCGGCCTCTTCGCTGATCAACAGGTCATAGCTTTCGGCCACGGTGGTCTTGCGCCGCACGGTGCGGCCGCCGAATGCCTTGCCGAAAAGATCGCCCAGATTCATCATTCCCATCTGGCCGCCGGGCTGGCCGGGAATGTCGAGCATTCCCATGGGGTTGGAATTGTCCGCGATGTCGAGCTCGATTACCGTGTCATCAAGCTCGCCCGCCTTGAGTTTCTTGCGGAACATTTCCAGTGTGCCTTCGCGGGCGTCTTCGCCGGCGATGGCGCGCAGGACACGCTCCTCGGCAGCTTGGTGGGCCCTGGATTTCACGTCTTCGCGCATTTGCGCGCGGGTCATGGCGATGGCGGCATCGACCAGATCGCGGATGATCTGTTCAACGTCGCGCCCCACATAGCCGACCTCGGTGAACTTGGTTGCCTCGACCTTGATGAAGGGCGCGCGGGCGAGCTTGGCGAGGCGGCGGCTGATCTCGGTTTTGCCGACGCCGGTGGGGCCGATCATCAGGATGTTCTTGGGATAAACCTCGTCGCGCAGATCGTCGGAAAGCTGCTTGCGCCGCCAGCGGCTGCGCAGGGCGACGGCAACGGCGCGCTTGGCATCCTTTTGGCCGATGATGAAACGGTCGAGCTCGGAGACGATTTCGCGGGGGGTGAGGTCGGTCATTTCGAGATTTTCTCCACCGTCAGGTTTCCGTTGGTGTAAACGCAAATATCCGCCGCGATACTCATGGCGCGGCGGGCGATCTCCTCGGCGGAGTGGTCGGTCTCCATCATCGCGCGGGCAGCGGCGAGGGCGTAATTGCCGCCCGAGCCGATGGCGGTAACGTCATGTTCGGGTTCGAGAACGTCGCCTGCGCCGGTGATGACGAAAATGTCGGCGCCGTCGGTGACGATCAGCATCGCTTCGAGCTTTTGCAGGTATTTGTCGGTGCGCCAGTCCTTTGCCAGTTCCACGGATGCACGAGCCAGTTGCCCGGGCGTGGCTTCGAGCTTGGACTCGAGTCGTTCCAAAAGGGTGAACGCGTCGGCCGTGGAGCCTGCAAAGCCCGCAACGACATCATATCCGCCCGGCGAGAGGCGCCGCACCTTTCGGGCCGAGCCCTTGATCACGGTCTGTCCGAGCGACACCTGGCCATCGCCTGCGACGACCACCTCGCCGCCCTTTTTAACACCGACGATCGTGGTGCCGTGCCAACCGGGGAACTGATCCTTTGACATCTCGCGCTCTCCTGTCACTGGGGGCCTATATGGCGCCCATGGGTCCGAGGCACAAGGCCCGGGCTTGCCTGTGCAGGGGCGGCGTCCTAGTCTCTGCGCCATGAACGATGCCCGCATCCTGCGCTTCTACCTGGAACCCGGCCTGAAAGAGAGCGCGGAGTCGGGGAAGCACAATTTCCTGGGCAAGATCGCGGCGGTGGCACGGGCGGCGGATTTCGAGGTTTCCTATCATGGGAACGAGCCGGAGGAGCGGGAAAAATCCCTTGAGAGAAAGGGGTTTGCACTCTTTCACATGGAGCCGCCGACGCATGAGCGGGCGGTAACGGTGCGGCGGGCCTACAGCTATCCGTTCTGGTCGATCGAGCGGACGGAAAAACGCTGGGAGTTTGACGCGGCGCGGGCCGCGTTTGACGGGGATGACGTGCCAAGACGGGAGGCGACACGCTTTGCCGGGTTCTGGCGCAAGCGGCTGTTCGGAGAGTGGCCGGAAACCTACGAAAAGGGCCATGTTTACGCGGCCTTGCAGGGGCGGCTGCTGGAGCACCGGTCGTTTCAGTCCTGCGCGCCCATCGAGATGTTGCGTGCGGTGCTGCGGCAGGAGCGGGAAAAGCCGGTGGTGGCGGGGCTGCACCCGAATGAGGATTATTCGGCGGCGGAGCTTCAAGCCCTTGAAAAATTACAGAAATCATACCCGAACCTTGATCTGCGAATGGGTGGGATGGAGGCGCTTTTGCCCGGTTGTGCCTATGTGGTGACGCAGAATTCAAGTGTCGGGTTCATGGGGCTTTTCCATGCACGTCCGCTGGTGTTGTTCGGGTGGGTGGATTTCAATCATATTGCCTTGAAAATATGGGAAATCGGCGTCGAGGAGGCACTGCGCCGGGCGCCTGGGCACCGCCCTGATTTCGAAGCTTACCTGTGGTGGTTCTGGCAGAAGATGGCGATTAATGCGGGTCGTCCCGAGGCGGAGGAAAGGATCGCCCAAAGGCTGCGTGATCACGGTTGGCCGGTGTAAAGGTTAACGGCGGTTTTCTGCGAAAATCCGGGGGGTGACATGCGTATGACTCCTGGCTGACATCCGGCTGCTGCCGGATTTGCCCGAAGGTTAACGCGCGTTGAGTTAATGCATCGTGCGCTGGGCGGCGGGGGAAGCATGAAAAGCCCCGCGCGGATTGTCCGGCGGGGCCTTGTCGGGTCAGTTGTGCGGGGTGCGGATCAGATCGACTCTTCGATCCAGCTTTGCAGCGCGGCCTTGGGCTTGGCGCCTGCCATGTTCGACACGACCTGGCCGTCCTTGAAGATGAAAAGCGCCGGGATGCCGCGCACGCCCAATGCGGCGGGCGCGTTGGGGTTGCTGTCGACATCGACCTTCACGATCTTGACCTTGCCTTGCATTTCATCGGACAGCTCTTCGAGGGCGGGGCCGATCATCTTGCAGGGGCCGCACCATTCGGCCCAGAAATCGACCACGACCGGAAGGTCGGCATTCTTGACCTCGGTGTCAAAGGTGTCGTCGGTGACAGCAACGGTTGCCATTTGCGTTTCTCCTGTATCGGGATTGCGGGACGTTGCAAGGAACCTATGGGCCGGGAGGTTGGGCGTCAAGCTGGGTGCCGTGTAACGTGGTCATCACGAGATCATGAGGCAGGTGCATGAGGGTGGCGTTCCGGGTCCAGAGAAGGGCGGTTTCAACCGGCGTGTCAGGATAGATCTGTGTGAGCGCCGAGGCATAGGCGCCCATTTGCCGCAAGAGCGCGTCGGGCACGGTTTCGGGCCTGTCGGGGACGGCGGCGTTGGTCTTGAAATCGACGGCCAGAATCCTCTCGGGCCCGATCAGCAGACGATCGATGATGCCATGCATACGCCGACCGCCCAGTTCGGGAAGAGTGGCGGAAACCGGCACTTCGGTCAGCGCGTCGGGCGCAAAGATCGGCGCGAGGCCGGGTCTGGTGAGCACATTGCGCGCCTCGGAGAGCAGGAGGGCAAGCGCGTCGCCGTCGGCGGCGTCGGGGCCATTCGCCAGCAGTTTCGCGGCGATTGCAGCCCAGTGTTCCGGTGGATGGGCCGGCAGGAATTCCAGAAGGCGATGCACCTGTCGTCCGCGCCGCATGGCCGCGTCTTCATCGAGACCGGCCTCGCCCGAGAGCGCCTTGGCCCCCGGCAGGTCGGACGGTGCAAGCGTGGCAGGGCGCGGATCGGGGATCGGTGCGGCGCGGCAAAAATGATCGGGGATCGTGGGTGGCGGCGTGGAGGAAGAGGCCACTGATTCAGTCTCTGATCCGGCCCAAGTGCCGTGTTCGAGCCTCAGACCGGGCGCCTCGTCCAGCCCCTCGCCCAGGTCGAAATGATGCGGGGCGGCGCCCATGGATTCCATGCCAAGGCGGATCTTGTCATACCAGCTTTGCTCGTCCTTGCCCAATTCACCCGCGGCGGCGACGACGAGCCATTTCTCGGCCCGTGTCATGGCCACGTATAGCAGGCGGTCGCGTTCCTGCCGGTCGCTTTCGCGCTGCTGTTCGAGCGCGTCTTGCAGGGTGGGCGGGGTTTCCGTGGCAAGGGTCTTCCAGAGTGGTGGGCCGTCATGGGTGACGATCTCGTTGCGGATGCGGTCCGGCCGCTGGCCGGTGTCGGGCAGGATCACGATGGGGGATTCGAGCCCCTTGGCACCGTGGACGGTCATCACCCGGATGCGACCGCCTTCGCTGTCTGGCTGGCGCTTGATCTCGATGTCTTCGGTTTCCATCCAGGTCAGGAAACCGGTGAGCGAAGGGACGGATTGCCCCTCGTAGGCCAGCGCCTGTTGCAGGAGCGCGTCGATCCCGTCTTCGGCCTCGGTGCCCAGGCGGGCGAGCAGGCGGCGGCGGCCGTCATGGCGGGTGAGTAATCGCTCGATGAGGTCATAGGGGCGCAGGAAGTCGGCCCAATAGCGCAGGTCGTCGACGATGGCGAGGGTCTCGGGGTGGTCGGGGTTGTTCCTGAGCGACTCCCAGAGGTATCCGGGGCGGCCGTGGGCGAGGGTGAAGAGCGCCTGTTCTGACCAGTCGAAGAACGGCGATTTCAGCGCGGTGGCCAGCGCCAGGTCATCCTCGGGCGTGGCGAGGAATTGCAGGAGGGCGGCGATGTCGCGCACCGCAAGCTCGCCGCCGATGCGGAGCCGGTCGGCGCCGGCGATGGGCAGGCCCAGCGCTTTGCATTCGCGGATGATGGCGTGAAAGAGCGGTGAACGGCGCTGCACGAGGATCAGAAAATCGCCGGCATGAACTGGGCGCATGTGGCTCTGATCAACGGGAATCAGGGTCCGTTCGGTAATCATGCGGTCGATCTGGCGGGCGACGGCGCGGGCCAGCCGTGCGGTATGGTGGTCGGGGCCGACGAGGTCAACCGGGTCGTCCCAGTTGGGGCGCTCGGTCTTTTCCGTCTTTTCGATATGCGGCCAGAGATCGACCCGACCGGGCAGGGCATCGAAGAACGCAAGATGTGTTTCCTCGGCCGTGAACCCCGCGGCCTCACGGCCCCTGAAGGTTTCATCGACAAGGCTCAGCACCGCGCGCGACGAGCGGAAGGACCAGGCCAGCATCCGGCTTTGCAGCGGCGTATTGGTCAGGGCGAGGCGGGCGTTGAACTCGGCCCGCATCCGGTCGAATTCGCGCGGGTCGGCGCCCTGGAAGGAATAGATCGACTGCTTCTTGTCGCCGACCACGAAGATGGTGCGCGGGATGTCGGCGCGGGCGCCTTCGCCGCTGGTGAATTCCTGGGCAAGGCGTTCGATGACGCTCCATTGTACCGGCGAGGTGTCCTGCGCCTCGTCGACAAGGATATGGTCGATCCCGCCATCGAGCCGGTAAAGCACCCAGGCCGCGACCCGATCATCGGTCAGGAGGGCGCGGGTCTTGAGAATGAGATCGTCGAAATCAAGCCAGCCGCGGGCCTGTTTTTCCTGTTCGTATCGGGCGAGGAAGGCGCGGGCGAAGGCATGCAGCGCGAGCGTCTTGCGCGCGGCGGCGAGGGCGATGCGGGCCGCTCGGGTATCTTCGACCCGTTGCATCCAGGCGTTCAGTGCATCGAGTGTGTCGGGGTCGAGCTTGTCGCGGGATGCCTTTGTCGGAAAGGCGTCGATCTTGGCCGAGAAAGGCGATTTTGCGGTGCTGCCGGTGAGCAGCACGTTTTCCAGCAAGGGCAGCTCGGCAATGGTGAACGCGCGCAGTGCGGCAAGTTTGTCGTGGGCCTTCGTGTCATTGGAGCTTCCCGTGGCCAGAACTGGAAGGAGTGCCTTGAGAATGGCGGGCTCGTCTCCGTTATAGGCCATGGCCGTCAGGTCGGATTCAGAAAGGTCGGGGGCGAGGTCGAACAGGGCAAAGGCATCGTCATGACGTAATGGTTTGGCGAATGCGGCAGCGTTAGAGACGATTTCGCCGGTCAGCTTCTCAAGATCGCCACTCAGGTGCCGGGCGAGGTCGGTGACGAGGGGGCGGTCGGGGCCCTCTGCCATGGTCTCGACGATGTCGGCGCGCAGGAGCCTGGCCGCGTGGTCGTCCATCTCGGCAAAGCGGGGGGTCACGCCGGCTTCGAGCGGGAAGCGTCGCAGGATCGAGGAACAGAAGGCGTGGATCGTCTGGATCTTGAGCCCGCCCGGTGTTTCGATGGCCTGGGCAAAGAGGCGGCGGGCATCCTGAAGCTTTTCGGGGGAAACAGTGCCTGAAATGCCCAGGTCATGAAGCTCCTTGCGGAGCTTCGCATCGGGCAGCATCGCCCATTCGCCGAGCCGGTCAAAAAGCCGGTTCTGCATCTCGGAGGCGGCGGCCTTGGTGTAGGTGAGGCAGAGAATGTTCTGGGGGTTCACCTCGGCCAGAAGGAGCCGCGCCACGCGGTCGGTGAGCACGCGGGTCTTGCCCGACCCCGCATTGGCCGAAAGCCAGGTCGAGCGATCGGGGTTTGCGGCCTCGATCTGGGCCCGGGTGGCGTCGTCGGGGGCGGTCATTTGAGCACCTCGGGAGTCGGGGTTTCGGTGATGTCCCATTCGCCGAAGCGGGCGAGTTGATCGTAACTGCCGGTCTGGGTGATTTCGAACATGGCGCGGCGTGACAGAAAGCCCTGGTCGGGGGAGAGGTAGCGGGTGATGAGGCGGCGGAACTCGGTCGTGAACTCGGCAAGCGATATTTCGGAGAGCGGCGCTGCGACCTGACCGGGTGAAGACCCCAGGCCGATGTACCAGGCGCCCGCGACAGGCGCCGCGGGGATTTCGGAGAAGCCGCCCTGTTCGGCGATAACAGTCTCTAATATGAGCTGTTTGTCGAAATACTTCTGCTCGTCCTTTCCGGGAACCGCGCCGGTCTTGTAATCATAGATCAGGAGCGCGCCGGAGCGGTCGCGGTCGATCCGGTCTGCGGTGCCGGTGAGCGTGAACCCGATATCGTCAAAGGCGATCTTCCCGCGCACTTCGTAATCCACGGGGTCGGCATGGGCACGTCGGGCCTCTTCGTCAGCCAGGAATTCATCAACTACTCGTTCGAGCCGGGCGAGCCAGATCAGCCGCTCGGCGGGCCAGGGCAGGGATGCCTCGAATACCTCGCGCGCCGTGGCCGTGAGGGTGTCGCGATTGCGCGCCTCGGGGGTATCGGCGGTGTCGCGGATGAAACGTTCCATCACCTCGTGGGTGACGATACCACGGATGAGCGCATCGGGCAGGCGCATCAGCGGGTCGAGCGGCCTGAGCCTCAGGACGTGGCGGGCATAGATCGCGTAAGGATCGCGGATGAGTGTCTTGATCTCGGTCACGGAGAGCTGGCGCGGGCGCGCGGCAGCGGGCGGCATGGGCGCGGGCCGGGGCCGGGGCTTGGCGGAGCCGGGAGCTTCGATCGCGTCGGCGAGGGCGAGCCAGTTAGCGCCGCGTTCCTTCATGGAGTCGAGCGCCTCAGCGCCGCCCTGGTCCGGCAGTCCGGCGAGCAGGTTCTGCAGGCGATTGAGCCAGCGCGAGACCACGGTTTCGGCATCGTCCGAGCGGATCGAGCGGGTAAGCCAGACCTCGGGCGCGGCGATGGCCTGCTGGAAATCATGGGCGGAGAGGCCGATGCGCCGCTCGGGCAGGAGAAGCCCGGCCTTGTGGCGCAGCGCGCGGTTGAGCCACGGGTCGGGAGTGGGCGCTTCGGGCCAGGTGCCATCGTTGAGCCCGGCAAGGATCAGCAGGTCGGCGCCCTGCACCCGCGCTTCCAGCGTGCCCCAGATGAGGATATGCGGATGCGGGGTTTCGACCTCGCGCACCTCTCCAGCGCCCAGGACCGCGCCGAAGAGATCGGCATAATCGCGGGCGTTCAGCGTGCCGCCATAGGGGGCTGCGTCAAGAAAGGCGTCGATCACCGGTTTGGCGGCACGACCGTCCTCTTGCGCCCAGGGGTGCGGCGTGGCGGTGGGATCATGGCCCTGAATCGCACGGTTCAAAAGGGTGAGATGCGTCTCTAACCTTGCCGAAATTGCCATTTCCTGCGGGCTGTGATGGGTGGTGAACGTATCGGCCACCCATGCGGCCCAGGCATCGGCATCCCGGGTCTTGCGCTCGGCGGCCCAATTGGTGATCGCATCGGCATCCGGGTAGGGCGGGCCGTTGCGGCGGATGTGGAGTTCGAGATCGCGGGTAAAGCGCAGATGGTTGCCCCGGCCCGCCGCGCCATGGGTGAGCGGGTGCTTGAGCAGGGTCAGGAGCGCATCGGCGGTCAGCCGAGCCTCGAACAGCCCGGCGATGTGGCGCATCAGCCGGCCGATGGCCGAAAGCTGGAGCGGCTCACCGGCACTGTCATCGGGCAGGATGTTCCAGCGGTCGAGCGCGGCGGCGACCTGGCGGGTCAGGCCGCGGTCGGGTGTGATGAGGGCAGCGGTCTCGCCTCGTTCGGCGGCATCGCGCAGGCGCAGGGCAATGGCCAGCGCCTCTTGACGCTGGGTCGGGGCCTCGATCAGGGTCATGGATCGGGTCGCGGGCCGCAGATCGCCCAGCGCCGGGCCGTCGCGCAGCCATTGATCGGTCACCGGTGCCGGGCGCAGGGCAAGCGAGACAAGACGGTTGCGCGACGGGTTGGGGGCCGTGGCGCCGGGCCATGGGCGGATATCCGTGGCATTGAGGCCAAGCCCCCGCATCAGGGCGTGAAAGCGGTGTTGCGGGTGATCCTCGGACAACATCGGGTCATCGAGCGTGCCCCAGAGATCGGCGGGCATCTCGAAATCGAAACCTGGCAGCACGAGCGCGCCGCGCGGAAGGCGCGCGACGGCCTGCATCAGGCGTTGTGTCGTGCCGCGAGAGCCGGTGGAGCCGGCGACGATCACCGGATCGGCGGGTGGGGTCGCGGCCCAGCGCGCGATCAGGCGGTCGACGATCAGGCGCTGGCGGGCTTCGGAGTCGGGCGGCTCGCCGGTATCGTCGAAATAGTGCTGGACGATCGACAGGAAATTCACCGTGCGCGTCCAATGGCCGGATTGGTCGCTGACATCGAGCTGGGCGATCGTTTCGGGCGTGACGCCCTCGCCCTGCATCTCGGCCATGAGTGCGGCGAGACTGTCGGCGAGGTCATAGAGAGCGGACCGGGGCGCGAAGGCCGGATTCGTATCGAGAAAGCGTGAGATCAGCGGAATGAGTTCGAGCCGCCGCCGCAGGGGCGGAACGGGGGGCGGGATCTCGTCGAGCGCGCTGAGATCGCCCAGGTCGGTGACGAGAGAAAGCCGCGGCAAGAGGAGCGCCGGCCCGTCGTCGAAAAGGGCCTGGATGCGGCGCGCCATGCGGCGGGTGTTGACGATGAGATGCACCCGGGCCAGCGCCTCGGGCGGCTCATTCGCGTAATGCGCGCGCAGGCCGTCGACCAGTGCGCGGGGAAAATCGGCGCCGGGCGGGCAGGCAAAGACGCGGGGGGAGTCGGCGGAGTCAAACATTGCTATCCTCCAGCATTCGCTCGGCGAGGGCGATTCCCTCGGGGTGGCCCACGTCGCACCATTTGCCGGGATAGGGCAGGCCGAAAAGGCGATCGGCCCGGGCCATGCGGTCCCAGAGCCGGTTGAGCGAGAAGGCGCGCTCGGGGATGTCGTGCAAGAGATGGGTCTTGACGATCTGCACGCCACCATAGACATGGCCCGGCCCCCGGCTGAGGCGGCCCGAGTCGTCGAGCAGGAAATCACCCGGCCCTGCATGGCCGATGGCGCGGGGTTTGGGCACGCAGATCAGCAGCGCGTCCATCTCGTCCGGGTTCCATGCCCTGGCCAACAGCGAGAGCGGGTTGGGGCCGCGCCAGACCGCATCGGTGTTCAGGGTGAAAACCGGCCCCGGCCCGAGGAGCGGCAGGGCGTGGCGCAACCCGCCGCCGGTGTCGAGGATGTCGGGGGTTTCATGCGAAAAGGCGAGGCCGCGCCCGTCGAGGTGGTCGATCAGCGGCTCGGGGCAATAATGCAGGTTGGCCACCATGCGCGCGAGGTTCATGGGAGCCACGAGGTCGAGCGCATGGTCGATCAGCGGGCGACCGGCGACCGGGATCATCGGCTTGGGGCGCTCGGCGGTGAGCGCGCCCATACGGGTGCCGAATCCGGCGGCAAACAGCATTATGGCGTCGGGATGGTCGCGCATTTGTCCTTGAGGGTCCGGAGTGTGTCGGGGGTGGGTTCGGGAAGGGCGCGGCGCACGAGGGGCGCCACCGGCGCGAGCGCGGGATGGGCAAGATCACGTTGCAGGAGGCCCCAGACGCGGGGAATGAGATCGACGTAGTGGGCCTTGCCGTCGCGCAGGCAGAGTCGGGCGAAAACACCCAGTATCCGAAGGTTTCGCTGGGCGCCGAGAAGGTGATAGGCGGTGTCGAACGCGTCTCTATCCGCGCCCGAAGCGGTGACATGCCGGGCGATCATCGCCTGTTCGATCTCGGGCGGAACATCGCGGCGGGCGTCTTGCAGAAGCGAGACCAGATCATAGGCGGGGTGGCCGGTCATCGCGTCCTGGAAATCGAGCAGCCCGACCCGGGCCGGGCCATGGCGCGATGGCAACCAGAGCAGGTTCTCGGCATGGTAATCGCGCTGGATCAGGGTGGATTGTTCGGCAACGTGATGTTCCAGCAGCGGCCGGAAAGCGGCCAGGAAGCCGGCGCGCGCAGCGGGGTCTGGCCTCCGGGAATGGGCGAGATACCAGTCGAAGGCGAGCACCGCGAGCTCGGCCATGAGTTCCGGCGAATAAGGGGCAAGGCCGGATGGCAGCGGCGCATCACGCAGGGCCAGAAGCACATCGGTCGCGGCCTCGTAGAGCGGGCGCTCGAGCGCGGGGTCACGTGGGATGACGCGGGCGAAGAGATCGTCGCCCAGATCTTCGAGCAGGAGAAAGCCGTTGGTTTCGTCCTCGGCAAGGATGGTCGGGGCGGAGAGTCCGAAGGATGACAGGTGCCGGGCGATGCGGGCGAAGGGGCGCACATCCTCGCCCTTTTCGGGCGGTGCGTCCATCAGGACGGCGGGGCCGCGTGCCGGGTGCGTGAGACGCAGGTATCGGCGATTGGAGGCATCGCCCGCAAGCGGTGCGATGGAGGCGCCGGCCCAGTCGGTTCGGGCCAGAAAACTCCCGGCAAGCGCATCACGCGACGGCATCGAGAACCCCATCGAGACGCGCGGCCCATGCGGGCGTGGACCAGTCCAGCGCAAGCTGCCTGACGCCTTCGACCGGATCCAGGGCAAAATCGAGCGACAAGGCCGATCGCGGGGCCAGATTGCCGAGCCGATCAGGCCATTCGACCAGGCAGAGCGCCGTCTCGAACGCGTCGGGCAGGCCCAGTTCCACCACTTCGTCCGCGTGCGAGAGGCGATAGAGATCACTGTGCCAGATCTCGAAATCCGGCGTGTCGTAGACCTGGACCAGGGTGAAGGTGGGCGAGGGCACGTCTTCGGGCTCCGGCAAGAGCGACTGGATCAGCGCGCGGGCGAAATGGGTCTTGCCCGCGCCGATCCCGCCCGAAAGCAAGAGAGTATCACCCGCACCAAGGATCGGGGCCAGCGCGGCGGCCAGTCGAGCGGTGGCATCGTGCGAGGTGAGCGTGATTTGGACGGGCCGCTGAAGCATGGCGCGAGAGTAACGCCCCCTGCGCCCCCTGCAAGCCCGTTTCAGCCCAACGGCATGGATGCGCCTTTCGCTTGTGCTTCGCTCACCTGCAACACGGGCCGCAGGCGGAAGCCGACGAGTGTCGCACCCGCGGCGATCGGGGCGACGCGGCATTCAATGGATGTGCCGTCGCTCATGCGGATATCCGCGAACCACGGGTCGCGGCCACCTGTTTGCGAAAGGAAATTCTGAAGATTGGTCCAGAAGTCGGTATCGGTGCAGATCGTGCGCATATGGCGGGTGGCATCACGTGCCGTCATTTCGGCGAAACTGCTTTCGGGGTCGATTTTCCACATCGTGCGGAAGGCCGCGTTGGAAAAGGTCAGGGAACCTGTTGCCGAAAACACGGCAATCCCTTCGTCTAGCGTGTCGATCACCGCCTGACCCAGGTCGAGTTGCGAGCGGAATCTGCGGGTGAGGGAAATCTCGGCGCTGATATCCTCGATCAGGATGGCGATGGCGCCGTCGGGATGGGGCCGCCCGGTCACGCGATAGGTCAGCCCCGAGGGAAGCGACCACGTTTCGTGATACCGCCCGTCGGCGGCGGCGACTACGAGTTCGGCGATATGCTGGCGCCAACCGGCATAATTCTTGGGCTCGGGCATCATGCGGTTATCGCGCAGGCGGTCGAAGAAGGATTGCAGATCGGGCCGGGCCGAAAGGAAGTCGGCGGGCAGCGTGGTCAGGTCGATCAGCGCGGGGTTGAACAACGCCAGCTGACGGTTCCGGTCGAATATGGCCAGCCCGGTGGACAGCTGTGCGAAAGTCTTGGAGAGGGTCTGCACGAAGCGGTGCTGCGCGATCTCGGCCTCGACCACGGGGCTGATGTCGATGGCGAAGTTGAGAAAGCCATTGCGGCCCGACCGTGTCTTCGTCACGTCGAACCACTCGGTTCGGTCGGATTCGCCGGTTTCGATCGCCACCCGCCGGCTGGTGCTGTCCTGCGCATCGGAGATGTCGAGATCGAGGGGTGAAAGGACGGTCTTGCCCTGATCCGACATGCGGTCCGGACGGTCGGCGAGCCTTTCATGGGCGGCATTGGACCAGATGACCGCACCATCGGCGTGGCTTATCCAGATGGGATAGGGAAAGAGATTGGCCGCACGGGCCATGGCATGCAATTCGTCGTTCCGGGTGATGGCGAGGTGACGGTCGGCGGCATCGGGCGGGAACTCTTCGGTGACGACAACGCTGAGCCTGCCACGGATCTCGGAAAGGGCGAGATGTGCGTGATCCCGTGGGTCGCGGGCCGGGAGTCGGCCGGGGGCCCCTTGAAGGGCTTGCGCGGCGCTGGCAGGCAGACCGGGAAAGCGGGCTCGCAGAAGCTGCGCTACCCCGGTCCAGCCGAGATCGGCGTCAGGGTCGGCAGGATCGTCGTCGAGGTTGCCACGGGCAAGGATTTTGCGCGCCGCTTCGCTGGCGTGTTCAAGGTACTCCCCGTCGAAGAGAAAGGCGACGCGGTCGAGCATGGCACTGTCCTTTCGCCTCGAACCGCGCCGATCGAGCATGACGAGAAGCGCCAGTGCCAGACCGGCCGCGGCGATGCAAACCGCGCCCAGTGCCAAGAATCCCCAAAGCCCAAGATCGGCCATCGTGCAATTCCCCTGTCGCTTTCACCATGCCGCGCGGCACGGGACAGGGTCGCCGTTAATGATTAATGATTGGTAAAGACCGGCCCGAAGCCATCGGATCAGGCAAGAGCGGCGGTCAGGTTTCGAACGGGCGGTTGTCTCCGACCGGCATTCGAGCCTCACCAAAGCGCGCATCGATCCGGTCGTGCGGCCAGGACACCTCTACCATGGCGCCGGAGCGGCCATGGCCATCGGCAACGCGCGCTTTGACGCTCGGACCATTGGCAAAGGACAGCTCGGCGCCTGTGCGTTCGAGAAGTGTCTTGGCGATGAAAAGGCCAAGGCCCATGCCTTCGTATGCCGGGCGTGCGGCGCGTTCCGTTGCGCCACGCCGGTCGCGCATGAAAGGATCGCCGATCCGCCCGATCAGATGCGGGGGAAAGCCCGGGCCATCGTCCTGAATGCGGATCGTTATCTTGTCGCCGGTCCACCCGGTTTCGACCCAGACTTGGCCATGGGCGAAATCCACCGCGTTCTGGATCAGGTTGCGCAACCCGTGGACGATCTCGGGTCGGCGCGGGATTGTCGGCTGGGGAAGGTCGGCGCCGGCGCCGGCCGAGGTTTCGAAATGAATGGGTTTGCCGCGATCGAGATGCGGGGTCGCGGCCTCTTCGACCACGGCTGTGACCGGGGCGTGGCGCAAGTAGAGATCATCCTTGCCGGTCCCGCCCATCGACCTGAGGATATCGCGGCAGCGGTCGGCCTGTTGATTGATCAGCTGGATATCGTCGAGCGCATCGGGATTATCGGCAAGATCTTCCATCAGTTCGGCCGAGGTGAGCTTGATTGTAGCCAGCGGCGTGCCGAGTTCATGTGCTGCTGCTGCCACGACGCCGCTCAGATCTGAGAGCTTTTGTTCGCGCGCCAATGCCAATTGCGTGGCCTGAAGCGCCTCGGACATGGCGTGCACCTCAGAGGCGATCCAGCGGGTATAGACCGACAGGAACACGATGGCGATGACGATGGCGGCCCAGTTGCCGAAGACGAAAAGCTCGCCGATCCGCAGCACGGTATCCGACTCGGTTCTGAGCGGCATGTGAAACACCGCCAGAACCGAGACCACGAGAATGGCGACAGCCCCGAGAAACACCGTGCTGCGTGCCGAGAGCGCGGCCGCCGACACGGTGACCGGCCCCACGATCAGAAGCGAGAACGGGTTGTTGAGCCCGCCGGTCAGATAGAGAAGCGCGGCCAGTTGCAGCAGGTCGAACAGAACCATGAGCAGGTTTTCGACTTCGCTGAGTCGCTTGTTCTCCGGAAAGACGAACATCGCGACGAGATTGGCGATGATCGACAGGCCGACGACGAGAAAGAACAGGCCGAACTCGACTTGCAGCGCGTAAATCTGCTGCGCCACGACAAGCGCGCTGATCTGCCCCACGATCGCGGCCCAGCGCAGCCAGATGATCGTGCGCAACCGGACCCAGTTGCCGCGCTGGCGCGCCCCGATCAGCCCGAAACCGGTATCCGTCATCTGCGCGCCTTCGTCCCGTTGCATGTCTCCTCAAGATTGATAGATGTGGGAGGCGCGTCATTCAATGGCGGGCTGCAAGCGATGCGAAGGGCAATCTCATGATGAAATACTATGCTTTCGGTGCCGTTGTGGCGGTTGTGCTGGTGATTGTCGGCATGGTTTTCGTCACCATGGATCGGAATGGCGGCGACAAGTATGCCGAGTGTCGTGTGGGGCAGGTGGCCGGGGGCTCCGACGCCATCGGGGGGCCGTTCACCCTTGTGGACGAGGCCGGCGAGACCGTGACCAGCGAGGAACTGATCGACGAGCCATCGCTGATCTATTTCGGCTACACCTTCTGCCCTGACGTCTGCCCGCTTGATACATCGCGCAATGCCGAGGCGGTCGAGATCCTGGAAGACCGCGGGATGAGCGTGAAACCGGTCTTTATCTCGGTCGATCCGGATCGTGACACGCCCGAGATCCTTCAGGATTTTACAGATCGTTTGCATCCGCGCATGGTGGGTCTGACTGGCAGCATGGAGCAGGTGCGCGCGGCCAGCCAGGCATACCGGACATATTTCAAGAAACAGGAACCCGAGCCGGGTGACGAAGATTACTACCTGGTCGACCACTCGACCTTTTCCTACCTGGTCTTTCCCGAGGAAGGCTTCATCGAGTTCTTTCGCCGTGACCTGACGCCCGCGGAACTGGCCGATCAGGTGGGGTGTTTCCTCGATAATCGCTAAAGGAACATTGTTCCGCTACGTCTGATGTTTGACGGGTGCATGATCGACACCTAAATAAGGTTGAGGTGCGTGAACAGGAGGACACCCCCTTGGCCGAAGATCAACTGGACCTCGGCGATGACAGATCGCTGTTGATTGTCGATGACGACGAGCCGTTCCTGCGCCGCCTCGCGAAAGCGATGGAAAAGCGGGGGTTCGAGGTGGAAATGGCGGATTCCGTTGCCGCGGGCAAGGCGATCGCGACGGCCCGGCCTCCGGCCTATGCGGTCTGCGATCTTCGGCTTGAGGATGGCAACGGGCTCGACGTGGTGGAGGTGCTTCGCGAAAGGCGCCCCGATTGCCGGATTGTCGTGCTTACCGGGTATGGCGCGATTGCGACGGCTGTGGCGGCGGTCAAGATCGGGGCGACCGATTACCTGTCGAAACCCGCCGACGCCAAGGATATCACCATTGCCCTGTTGACGCCGGACGACGAATTGCCGCCGCCGCCCGACAACCCGATGAGTGCCGACCGGGTGCGATGGGAGCATATCCAGCGGGTCTATGAGCTGTGCGACCGTAACGTGAGCGAGACGGCGCGGCGGCTCAACATGCATCGCCGCACGCTTCAGCGTATCCTGGCCAAGCGCAGCCCCCGCTAGGTTTTTCACCGGTGGGCAAGCGCGATCCGACCACACCGCCGGACCCGTCGGGCGGGTGGTCTGCGGGGGTGCGCGAAGTGTCGGGTGCAGTTGTCGTGCCGCATGAAAGGCCGGGTCGTGATCTCTATTGCGGGGTGTTCACCGGCGAAGGGAAATACATGCCCTGGGCGGCGACCTGGCAGCGCGAGGCGCTGATCACCCACGCGCCGGACTTCGTCACCGACCCTGCCGAAACGCTTGAAGGAGAATGGCTTTGGGGCGGGGTGCTTTACGGGCATTTCGGGCATTTCCTGGTCGAGACGGCCGCGCGGCTCTGGGCGGTTCCGCGCCTGCGGGAGCGTTTGAGCGGGGTGCTGTTCGTCGAGAAATACTCGTCGGAGCAGGCAGGGTTGCCGGCCTATAAAACCGAGTATTTCCAGCTTCTTGTCGGAGATCTCCCGCTGCGCATCCTACGTGTTCCGACGCGGGTTGCGCATCTTCATGTGCCGGGGCAGGGCTTCGGGTTGGGGCGCATCTCAAAGGGGACGCGGGTGTTTCGGCGCTTCATCGCGGAGCATTTCGCGCGGGATGTCGAGCCGGAGGGGCCGGAGAACCTGTTCATCACCCGGTCGCAACTGGCGCTGGATCGCGAGGGGTTCGTTGGCGAGGCGATCCTTGACGACCGTATGGCGCGGGCAGGGTACGCGGTTTTTTGCCCGGAAAAACATGATCTTGGCACACAGGTCGCGCGCTATCGCGCGGCGCGGCGGATCGTGGGGATGGACGGCTCGGCCTTTCATCTGTTCGGGCTGGTGGCAAACCGGGATCAGAACGTCGGCGTGATCCTGCGTCGGCAGAAGGGGCGCAGCCGCGCGATGCGCTGGCAGATCGAATCCTTTGCCGGCCGAACCCCGCATGTCATTGATACATTGAAGAAAAACAGCGACTGGGTGATGGGCAGGAAAGCCCTGATCCATGATTTCGACATGGACCGGATCGGCGCGCAGATGAAGGTCGCGGGCCTGATCGCCCCGGGCGTCGACTGGGGGCCACTTTCGCCCGCGGAGGAGGCGTTGGTGGCCGAGGAGCTGGCGCTACAGGCGGCGCGTTAAGATTTGCCCGGATCGTGCGACTCGGGGGGGTGACTCGCGTATGACTCCCGGCTGCTCCCCGGCTGCCGGAGGGACGTGGTTTGCAGGGGCGGCCAGAGGTTAACCGGGCGCGCGGTGGGGTTAGCGCAGATCGCGGCGCATGAGGACCTGTTCGATGCGCGTGCCGTCGGTCAGCGCGATTCCCTCGCGTCGCCCCCACGGTTCGAAACCGCGCGACTGGTAATAGGCAAGGCCGCCCGCGTTGTCGGCGCGGATGGCGGCGTTGATCCATCCATAATCCAGATCGCGCGCGGCGCGTTTCGTGGCATCGAAGAGTTTCGAGCCGACCCCGAGTCGGGCCTGGTCGATGCGGGTGAATGTGGCGATGTCGCAGGCTTGGGGCGGCAGGTCGCGATGAGGGCCTATCCATTGGAAACCCAGGAGCGCGCCGTGGTCATCCTCGGCGACATGCCACGCGCCGCGTGGGCCGTCGTTTTCGATCCACTCTGACAGGATTTCAGGCGCAACTGGCCCCGATATGGCCGTTGCGCCACCGTTCTTGATGATCGTGTTCAGCAGGTCGGCCATGGCGCGGGTGTCGAGGGGTGACGCGTGGCGGATGTGAATCATGGCGTATCAGAGACTATATTTTCGACAGAAGCGCCGCGTGCCGCGCGGTGAAATCCTCGCGCACCTCGCGGGGTGGGCGCAATTGGATGTCGAGCCCGCGGGTCAGCTCGGGACGGGGTTTGCCGAAAAACCTGTTGGCCTCTTCCACGGTAAAGCCGGCGATCTGCGTCGCTTCCATCCAGGCGGACACCCGGTCGGCCGCCTTGATCCTTTTCTTGACCGTTGCGGGGATGGTGGCAGGCAGGCCAAAGCGGATATGGATCGCGGCGGAAAGCCGGTCATCGAGTGCGCCATAGCCTGGCCCGACCGCCGCCTTGACCGGGGAAATCATGTCCCCGATCACGTATTCGGGCGCGTCGTGCAAGAGCGCGGCAAGGCGCCATCTGGCAGGCGATTTCGGCTCTAACCTTGCGAAAATCGTCTCTACAAGCAGCGAATGCTCGGCCACGGAGTAGGGCCAGTCGCCCCGCGTCTGGCCATTCCAGCGGGCAACGAAAGCAAGCCCGTGGGCAATGTCCTCGATCTCGATATCCATCGGCGTGGGATCGAGCAGGTCGAGCCGGCGACCGGACAACATGCGCTGCCAGGCGCGGGGTGGTTTCGGAGCGGGGCCACGTGCCATTTTCCTGTCTACTCCTACTGGGCGTGCCCCATTTCTGCCACAATTGGGGCGCAGTATCACCGCACTGCGATTACCTGCTGCCACATCGCACGACAAGACCGGGAATCCGGCGCGCGTGATGGGTGATTGCCAAGACGGGGTGGCGCGCGGGATTTCTCTCTCTGACCGCGCGCCTTTTGGATCGAGGCAGTGGGAAAGGAGCAGCCCCATGCTTTTGAAACGGATTGTGGCCGCCGGCCTGGCGGTCGGTGCGATTCTGACCGCGATTCCGGCTCATGCGGGCGATTGCGCTGCGCGTGAGCAGGTGGTGCAGCGGCTGGAGCGCGACTATGCCGAGAAGCTGACCGGTGGCGGGCTGCACGACGCCGAGGCGCTTGATACGGTGGTCGAGGTCTGGGCCTCGCCCGAGACCGGCACGTTCACCGTGATCCTGACCGGGGCGGACGGCGTAAGCTGTATCCTGGCGACGGGAACCGACTGGTTCCAGATGCGGGACGCGATGCCCGAACAGGCCGGGATCGAAAGCTGATACGCCGGCGTCACCGGTGGGAGGTGCATTGCCTGTGCGGAGGGTGAATGCTATCTGCCTTGCAAAACGTATTGGCAAGGAGCCCCCGGATGACAACCGATTACATTGTCAAGGATATCGACCTGGCCGAGTATGGCCGCAAGGAAATCGCGATTGCCGAGACCGAGATGCCGGGCCTGATGGCGCTGCGCGCGGAATATGGCGCGCAAAAGCCGCTCAAG